>JALZJA010000254.1 GCA_030860005.1 Actinomycetota bacterium | reverse complement strand
GTCCACCGCCTACTCGTCCGGTGCGCCGAACACCGACGGCCTTGCCGGCAGGCCCGGCGACACCACATCGCCGCCGGCGCCCAAGGAGGGCGCGCTCGGCAGGCTCGGCGGCGCGGTCGACGATACGACGACCTCGCTCGGCCGCTCGCTGCGCTCTGTGACGGGCGACGTGGGCAAGCGCCTCGAGCCGCTCAGCCCGGCCCTCGGCGCGACGGTCGCCAAGACCGGCGAGGCGCTCGCCACGACGGTGCAGAACCTCGGTGCCACCGTCGCCGCGCTGCTCGGCCACGTCGTGCCGGGACCGGTGCCGCGACCGGGCGTACACGGTCCGTAGCCGACGAGATCATCCCGTGCGCCGCGTGAAGAACCGCACCGCGTAGGCCTGTAGCTCGGCGTCGTGCTGGAGCGACCGGTGGTGGCCACCCGGCAATCGCAGCAACCGGCTCCCGGGTGCCGCATCGTGCAGCATCGCCGAGTGCTCGACGGGTACCTGCTCGTCGCCCTCGGCGTGGAGCAGCAGCAGGTCCGGCCCGAGCGCGCGCGCCGCGGCCTCGAGGTCGACCGTCGCGAGCAGCTCCTCCAGCGCGGGGTGGTCGGCGCGAAAGCGCAAGCGCCCGCGACGCAGCCCGCGCAGCAGCAGCTCGCGTCGGGCCGGGCAGATTGCCACGACGGCGCGTGCCCCGATCAGCGGCGCCGCCGCGAGCGCCATGAAGCCGCCCATCGACGAACCGCGCAGGAACACGGGACCGCCGGGCAGCAGCGCCGCCATCTGCGCCACGTCGTCCAGCGCCCCGGCGCCCAGCGCCCCCTCGCTCGCGCCATGGCCGCGCTGGTCGAAGACGATCGCCGCGAGGCCACTGGCCCGGCACAGGCGCGCGAAGTCGGCGTGGCTGTGACCGCTCGAACCCGCGCCGTGGACGATGACGACGCCGCCGCGCGGCTTGAGCTCGGGGACGTACAGCGCGTAGGCGAGCCCGTCCTGCATCCCGGTGCTCGCCGGAGCGGCCGTGTCGACGTCCCGGTGGCGGCCCATCGCGAACGCATACTCTCCGATCCTCATGCCGGCCACCCGAACGCAGCTCTCGCAGGCCTATCCGATCGGCAGTCGCCTCGACGAGGACGGGCGCCTCGAGCTCGGCGGCTGCGACGCGGTCGAGCTCTCGCGGGAATTCGGAACCCCCGCCTTCATCGTGGTCGAGGATGACCTGCGCGCGCGCGCGCAGACCTTCGTCGAGGCGTTTCGCGCGCGCACGAAGGACTTCGACGTGCTCTTCGCCTCCAAGGCGTTTCCGTGCACCGCCGTGTATCGCGTGCTGGCCCAGGAGGGCATCGCGTGCGACGTCGCTTCCGGCGGCGAGCTCGCGCTCGCGCTGCGCGGCGGCTTCGACCCGGCGCGCATCTACATGCACGGCAACGCGAAGTCCATCGCAGAGCTGCGCGACGCGCGCAAAGCCGGCGTCGGGCACATCGTCATCGACAACGCCGACGAGATCGAGCGCCTCGAGGGCGTCGTCGGCGACGGCGCCCGGCAGCCCGTGCTGCTGCGCGTGACGCCCGGCGTCGAGGGTGACACGCACGACAAGATCTCGACCGGGCAGGCCGACTCGAAGTTCGGCTTCTCGCTGGCCGACGCGCCCGATGCGATCGCGCGCCTGCGGGCCTCCAACCAGCTCGACCTCGTCGGGCTGCACATGCACATCGGCTCGCAGATCCTCGAGCTCGATCCCTTCCGTCGTGCGGTCGAGGCGGTCGCGCCGCTCGGCGACTTCCCCGTCTACAACCTCGGCGGCGGTCTCGGCGTCGCCTACACGGCCGACCAGGAGCCGCCACGGATCGCCGACTACGTTGCCGCGAAGGTCGACGCCGCGGAGCACGTGCTCGGTCCCGGCAAGCGGATCCTCGACGAGCCCGGCCGCGCACTCGTCGCGAACTCCACCGTGACGCTGTACACGGTTCAGAGCGTCAAGAGCAACGTCTCGACGTGGGTCGCGGTCGACGGCGGGATGTCGGACAACCTGCGCCCCATGCTCTACGGCTCGGTCTACGAGGCGCAGGTCGCCGACCGCTTCGGCGGCGGCACGCCCTCGCGGCTGACGGGCAAGCACTGCGAGTCCGGCGACATCATCGTCCGCGATGTCGAGCTGGACGATCCGCGCGTCGGCGACGTCATCGTCACGCCCGCGACCGGCGCCTACGGTCACGCGATGGCGAACAACTACAACGGCGTGCCGCGCCCGCCGGTGATCTTCGTCTCCCAGGGCGACGCGCGCGTCGTCATGCGCCGCGAGACCTACGACGACCTCGCCGCGCGCGACGTCGATGACCTCTGAGCCCTTTCGCATCGGGCTGCTCGGCCATGGGACCGTCGGTGCGGCGTTCGATGACCTGCTCGCCGAGCGCGCCGCTCAGGTCGAGGCGATCACCGGGCTGCGTCCCGAGATAAGCGGTGTGCTGACGCGCAGCCGCGGCGACTTCGACGCGATCCTCGACGGCTGCGAGCTCGTCGTCGAGCTCATGGGCGGTCTTGATCCCGCGCGCGACTACGTGCTGCGCGCGATGCGTGCCGGCAAGCACGTCGTGACCGCGAACAAGCAGCTGCTCAGCCAGCACGGCGAGGAGCTGTGGGCGACGGCGCGCGAGCACAACGTGCAGCTTCGCTTCGAGGCTTCGGTCGCCGGCGTCGTGCCGGTGATCCGCGTGTTGCAGGAGTCGCTCGCCGCCGCGCACGTCGATCGCCTGCACGGGATCGTCAACGGGACGACGAACTACATCCTCTCCGAGATGGCGCGCACCGGCTGCTCCTACGACGAGGCGCTCGCCGGCGCGCAGCGCCTCGGATACGCCGAGGCCGATCCGTCCGAGGACGTCAACGGCAAGGACGCGGCGGCGAAGATGGCGATCCTCGCGCGGCTGGCGTTCGACACGCCCGTGCATCTCGACCAGGTCAGCTGCGAGGGGATCGAGCAGATCACGGCCGACGACATGGAGTACGCCGAGGAGCTCGGCCTCGGGCTGAAGCTCATCGGGACCGCCGAGCGCATCGACGGCAACCTCGCCGTGCGCGTCCACCCGGCGTTCCTCTACGCGGGCCACCCGCTGGCCAGCGTGCACGGGCCCTTCAACGCCGTCACGGTCGAGTCCGCGACGATCACCGAGATCACGATGTCCGGCCCCGGGGCCGGCGGACCGCAGACCGCGAGCGCAGTGCTCGGCGACGTCATCAGCGCGATGATCCCGCCCGCCTCGACGCCGGAGACGACGCAGTCCCTCGCGATCGTCGACGACATCGAGTCGTCGTTCTACCTGCATATGGAGGTCGCAGACCGCCCGGGAGTGCTCGCCCAGGTCGCGCAGATCCTCGGTGACCAGGGCGCCTCGATCAAGTCGGTCGTGCAGAAGGGGCTGGGCGGGAACGCGCGCCTCGTGATGGTCGTCCACCCGGTGCTCGAGTCGAGCTTCTTCGCCGCCGTCGACCGGATCGCGGCGCTCGACTTCCTGCGCTCGCCGCCGCGCGCGATCCGGGTCCTCGACGAGGAGTTCGTCTGATCGTCCGGATGACGTCCGTCCGGCGCGCGTAACCGCCTGCCGGTACCGACCCATACCGAGCATGACCGCGCTCCCGGCCTCGGCCGCGCACGACCTGCGGCAGGCGACGCTGATCAGCGCCGGCGCCTGTGCGGCCTTGCCGCCGGCCTCCTCATGGCCTCGCGGTGTCGACCCAGCTGCTGCAGTCGGCGGCGCTCGTGATCGGCTCGCCGGCCAGCATGAGCTACGCCTGGATGAGAGGCGCGGACCCGTTCTGCTTGTGACGCGGGCGCGCGATCGCTGAGCGGGCACGCGCGGCAGTAGGGTCCGATCCCGTGCCCAGCCTCATCGAGCGCTACCGCGAGCGCCTGCCCTTCGCCGCCGACGACCCGGTCGTCTCACTCGGCGAGGGTTCGACGCCGCTCGTTCATTCCCCGCACCTGTCCGGGCTCGTCGACGCCGAGGTGTGGCTGAAGCTCGAGGGGCTCAACCCGACCGGCTCGTTCAAGGATCGCGGCATGACGTGCGCCGTGAGCGCCGCTCTGCGGGAGGGATCGACGGCGGTCATCTGCGCGTCGACGGGCAACACCGCGGCCAGCGCCGCCGCCTACGCGGCGCGCGGCGGGCTGACCTGCGCGGTGATCGTGCCTGAGGGCAAGATCGCTACCGGCAAGCTCGCCCAGGCGCTCATGCACGGCGCGCGCGTGATCGCGCTGCGCGGCAACTTCGACGAGGCGCTGACGCTCGTGCGCGCGCTCACCGACCGTCACCCGATCGCGCTCGTCAACTCCGTCAACGACTTCCGGCTCGAAGGTCAGAAGACCGCGGCCTTCGAGCTCATGGACGAGCTCGACGAGCTCGACGCGTTGTGCATCCCGGTCGGCAACGCCGGCAACATCACCGCCTACTGGAAGGGCTTCGGCGAGCTCGGCATCACGCCGCGGCTCTTCGGCTTTCAGGCCGAGGGCGCCGCGCCGTTCGTGCACGGAGCGCCGGTCGCCAAGCCCGAGACGATCGCCAGCGCGATTCGCATCGGCAACCCGGCACGCTGGGAGGGGGCGATGGACGCAATGACCGCCTCGCGGGGGACCATGCTCGCCGTCTCCGACGAGGAGATCCTCGGCGCCTACCGCATGCTCGCGGCCCGCGAGGGCGTCTTCTGCGAGCCTGCCAGCGCGGCGTCGGTCGCCGGCCTGCTGCGCTACGGCGCCGGCGGCGCGCGGCGCGTGGCGTGCGTGCTGACCGGCCACGGCTTGAAGGATCCGCAGACCGCGCTCGACCAGGCCGGTGGGGTGATCCCGTGCGAGCCCCAGCTCGCCGCGGTCGAGGAGGCGGTGCTGGGCTGATGCAGCGCAGGCGGCTTGTGCGGGTGCCCGCGTCGTCGGCGAACCTCGGGCCGGGCTTCGATGCCTTCGCCGCCGCGCTCGCGCTGCATGTCGAGGTCGAGGTCCGCGAGACCGGCCGCTTCGCCGTCGAGACCGACCTCGATATCGCACGCGACCGGCGCAACCTCTGCGTGCGCGGTTTCGCCAGGCTCCACGCGCCCGACCGCTTCGCGTTTCGGATCCGCTCTCAGGTTCCGCTGTCGGGCGGCCTGGGCTCCAGCGCGGCCGCGTATGTCGCGGGGCTCGTCGCCGCCCAGTCGCTGTTCGAGCTCGACGCCGATCTGCTCGCGATCGCGAGCGAGCTCGAGGGTCATCCGGACAACGCCGCCGCGGCGCTGCTCGGCGGCTTCGTCATCGTGGCCGACGGCCAGGTCGCGCGGTTTGACCCGCCGGACGGCCTCGAGGCGGTCCTCGTCGTGCCGCACAAGGCGGTTCGCACGGCGCTCGCGCGCCAGGTGCTGCCCGGCAAGGTCTCGCTCGCCGACGCGGCGGCGAACGTCGCGTACGGTGCGCTGCTCACGCTCGGCCTCCAGCAGGGCGACTGGAGCCTCGTCGCGCGCGGCCTCGACGACCGGCTGCACCAGCCCTACCGCGCTCACCTGTTCCCTGCGTCGATCGCGTTGCTCGAGCGCGCACAGGACTTCGGCGCGATCGGGGCGAGCATCTCGGGCGCGGGCCCGACCGTCCTGTTCTGGACGCAGGTGCAAGCGACGGGCGCCGTGATCGCAGCGCTCGAGCAGGAGACCGCGGGCTGGGCCGACGTGTGCCGCGCGCCGTTTGAGAGTCACGGCGCCGACGTCCGCGAGCTGTAGCGATGCCGGCTGGTTCACGCGCGGACGCGCACCGGCGCGCCGAGCCGGACGTGCTTGAGCATCCACTGCATGTCGGCCTCCTTGGCGCGCATGCAGCCGGCGGTCACGGCGGCCCCGACGGAGGCCTCGTTCGGCGTTCCGTGGATGCCGATCCGATCGCCGCCGCTCCAGCCCTGCGGGATGTTCGGCTGGCGCGCCGTGAGAGCCATCGCACAGCAGCCGTACGCGCCATGGCCCTTCCAGCGCAGCAGGTCGGTGATGGCAAAGCGACCGAGCGGCGTCGTGGAGCCGGGGCGTCCCACCGCGATCTTCACGCGGCGCGCCACCCGTCCTCCGTGACGCACGACGAGCGAACGTGCGGAGACGTCGATGTGCATCGTGTACGGCTCGTGCACGAGCTTCGCGCTGCCGGCGGGGATCCAGCCCACGCGTGAGTTGGCCAGGCGGTCCGACAGGACGCCGATCCAGCCTTCGCGGCGCTCGACGACCCCGAGCACGTTGCGCGATCCCCAGACGGTTCTCGTGCCGAGGGTTCGCACGACGCGGCCGCCGGGCCGCGTGCGCAGCTGGGTGCGCCGCAGCACGATCGCCCCGTGGGGCCCCGGTGCAAGCGTGGGCTGGGACCGCGCCTCGCGCAGCGGCCGCAGCAGCGCGACCGAGCGCATGTCGAGCGGCGAGCGAGCGTCCGCCGTCGCGGCCGCCAGCGGACTTGCGACATCCTCACGCATGCCCCCGGGGACGGTCACCAGCACGACCAGAGCGGCGGCGAGCACGGCGAGCACGGCGATGTCCGGGCGCAGGAGGGTCAACGCTTCACGGTCGCCTCCGTCAGCGCCTTCAGGCGCGCGCGGGCATCGGGCATCTTCAGACGCTCGAGCAGCTCGTCGGCGAGCGCGAGGTAGTCCGCGCCGAGGTCGGGCCGGTGGTCGAGGATCGACACGGCGAGCTCGGCCGACTCGGCATAGGCGATCGACTGGCGCACGGTCGACGCGAAGAGCTTCTCGCCGATGTGCTCGCGCAGGGAGTGCAGGGCCTCGCGGCTGTGGCGCGTGCGCATGTCGGCGATGTTGAGGACGACGCCGAGCCAGCCGAGCTCCGGGTTCAGGCCGTGGCGCGCGAGCTCGACGACCTCGAGCGCCTGCTCGACGCCCTGCAGCGCGAAGTACTGCGCCTCGGCGCTCAGCAGCGCGTGATCGGCGGCGACGAGCGCGTTGACCGTCAGGAGCCCGAGCGACGGCGGACAGTCCAGCAGGATGAGGTCGTAGGAGTCCTTCAGCGGCTTGAGCGCCCGCTTGAGCGTCATCTCGCGCCCCATCTTGCCGGCGAGTATGAGCTCGGACTCGGCGAGCGACAGGTTGGCCGGGATGATCCCGTCGTGCACCGCGTCAGCGGCCTCGACGCGGCCTGCGAGCACGTCGCCGATCGTCGGCGAGACCTCCGGGTTGACGTCGAAGTAGTCCGACAGGTTGCCCTGCGGATCGAGGTCGACGGCCAGCACCTCCAGGCCGATGCGGCGCAGCACGTCGGTCAGCGTTCGAACCGACGTCGTCTTACCGGTTCCGCCCTTCTGGGAGAGAACTGCGATCGTGGCGCCCAAGGGCGCTGATCCTACTCGGCCTGCAGCGCCTCGGCCCCCGCCCCGGCGGTGGCGCCGGCCAAGTCGGCGAACAGCAGCCGGTAGCGCCCGATCAGGATCTCGTCACCGTCGCTCAGCGCGTGCGAGGAGACGCGCTTGCCGTTGACGAACACGCCGTTGAGGCTGCGGTCGTCGAGCACGCGGACACCGTCGGGCTCGCCGACGAGCACTGCGTGGCGCCGCGACACGGTCGGATCCTCGAAGCGCAGGTCGGCTGACAGGCTGCGGCCGATCCGCATCGAATCGGCGGTGAGCGCCATCGTCTTCGTGGCGCCCCCGTCCTGGAAGACGAGATAGCGGCCGGGCTCATCCAGATCGGCAAGCGCCTCGGCGATCAGCGAGTCGCGCTCGTCGGCATCGACCTCGGTCGCGAGCGTGCGCTTGAAGCGCGCTGTCCCGAACAGGGACGTGCGGGTGAAGCTTGCGCCGTTGCATCCGGGGCACTGCGGGAGCACGTCCTCGGTCGTCATCGTCAGGACGTAGCCACAAACATCGCAGCGAAACGACCCGGTGCCGGCCAACGTTCCCGACGCGAGTGACTCCATCTCTCCAAGCTCCCTCTGTCGGCGTGGGGTGGCCGCCGACGGTCCAAAGGATTGTGCGCAATATAGCGATGCGGTCAAGCTGCGACCCGGTTTCCCGCTCGAGCTGCAGCCCCCGACACCCATGGTGAGGGGGCACATAAACCCAGCCTCAACAACGCGCGCGCGGGGAAGGAGCGGCCGGGCTCGCGGCGAATGACCGGCCATGGCCCGTACGCCAGCCGCGATGGACGAGCAGGATCTCGAGCGCGCGCTGCTGCGCAAGAGCGTCGATGTGCTGCACGACGCGCGCCCGGCGTGCGCCGACTGCGGCCGCACGCCGCTCATCGGCGAGACGCTGTACCTGTACGCCCGCGGCGCGAGCGTGTGCGAGCTGTGCCGTCCGCTGCGCCGCGGCGACCCCGAGCGCAGCGAGCTCGTGCGCCACAGCGAGGCCGGCCTCGCCGTACGCGTGCATCGCGTCCCGAAGCACTGACGCCCGCGTCAGGCAGCCCCGAGTCACGCTGCGTGCCTGCGCCAGGAACACGTCCGACGCGCCGCCGGGTAGATTGGCGAGCCATGGACGCCGTCAGGCTCTCGACGACGATCGCGCGGCCCCCGGAGGAGGTCTTCGAGTACCTCGCCGACGTCGCGAACCATCCCGAGTTCACCGATCACTTCCTGATCGACTGGCACCTGACGCGCGAGGACTCGTACGGGCTGGGCGCCGGGGCGCGCTTTCGCGTCAAGACTCGCGCCGACCGCTTCGCCTACGGCGACATCACGCTCGCCGAGGTCACACCGCCCGTGCGGATCGTCGCGCCCGGCCGCGGCGGGCGCTTCAACCGCGTGCTTCACCGCACGACCTGGACGCTGAAGCCCGACGAGCGCGGCAACACGCTCGTCGAGTTCTGCACCGAGTCCGAGCCGAAAATGCCGTCCGATCTCCTGATGGAGAAGCTGCTGAGAACCCGCAGCGTCGCCACCCGCCGCCACAAGCGCGCGCTGGACCGTTTGCGATCGATTCTCGAGGCGGGTGAGCAACGTGGCGCGCGCGTGACGCTTTCCGGCGGCGCTCGCAAGCCTGCCACGGGCTTCAGACTGTAGATTTCGCGGCGCCGTGCCTCGCCCGCGCCGCCTCGTCTCCGTGCTCGCAGCCCTGCTCGCCATGGCCGGCCTGTCGGCGTGCGGCAAGCATCCCAACAAGGACGCGCGCGTCGTCCACGCCGAGATGGAGGGCCTGTACCTCGACGTCGGCGAGCTCAAGTACCAGGTGCAGGTCTCGCGCCTCATGAACCCCTATGACACTCAGGACAAGGGGCTGCTGACCGGCGTGCCCGAGGCCGAGCGCGAGCTCGAACCCGACGAGACGTGGTTCGGCATCTTCCTGCGCGTCCAGAACGAAACCGACAAGGAGCTGCTGCCCGCGTCGGAGATCGAGCTCGTCGACACGCTGGAGAACGTCTTCAAACCGGTCGAACTCGAGCCGACCAACGTCTTCGCGTATCGCGCCGACGAGCCGATACCGCCACGTCAGGTCATACCGCTGCCCAACTCAGCGGCCTATGACACCCCGGGCCAGGGCGCGCTCATCCTCTACAAGCTGAAGAACGGGACGCTGGACAACCGACCGCTCGAGCTGAAGATCGACAACCGCCAATTGCCCCCGCAGACGGGCCTCATCGCCCTCGACTTGTAGCGCGACCCCTCCGACCGCGCGCTCTCAGCGTGTGGCGCGCAATCCCGCCAGCAGCACCTCTCGCGCGACCGGCGCGGCCGATTCGCCACCGGCGCCGGATGCGACGAGCAGGACGCCGACCGCGACGCGCGGCGAGTTCGCGGGCGCGAAAGCCGCAAACCAGGCGTCGGTGTCGGTCGGATCGTTCGCCGCGGGCGGCGGGCAGGGTGCACCGGCGGTCGGCAGGCAGTTGGGCGTCGCCGTCGAGCGCAGCTCGGCGGTGCCGGTCTTGCCTGCGACGCGCACCCTATTGATCGCGGCCGCGCGGCCGGTGCCCTCGCGGACGACGGCCTCCATGTAGCGCGCGACGATCCGCGCCGTGCGCGTCGCGATGGCCCGCTTGCGAACGGGTGGCCGGCCGCGCTCGAGCGTGAGCTTCGGGCGCCTGCCGCGACCCGCGATCGTCGACGCCACGAGCGCCATCTGCAGCGCGGTCGACTGCACCTTGCCCTGGCCGATCGCCGACGAGCCGACCGCGAGGTCGTCGCCGATCTCGTCGGCGGGCGGGAGCGTGCTCGTCACTGCCCCGGGGATGCCCAGGTCCTCGTTGAAGCCGAACGCCTCCGCGGCGCGCACGAGCCGCTCGGCGCCAAGCGTGGCTCCGAGCGGCGCGAAGACCGAGTTGCAGGAGTGCGCGAACGAGTCGCGCAGCGTGCCGCCGCAGGACTCGCCGTTGGCGTTCTCGACGTTCACGCCCTCGAGCTGCGTCGTCGTCTGCACCGGGTACTTCGACTTGGGGCCGGCGAGACCGGCCTCGAGCACGCCCGCGAGCGTCACGATCTTGAACGTCGAGCCGGGCGGCGAGAGGCCCGAGAACGCGATTCCCGACAAGGCGAGGATCTCGCCGTTGCGTGGGCGCATCACCGCGATGCCGCCCACGCGCTCGCCGAGCACCTCAGTCGCGGCGCGCTGGACGTCGGGGTCGATCGTCGTGCGCACCGCCTGCGCTGTCTCTGGCTCGCTCGTGCCGAAGAGCGTGCCGCCGGCTCGCAGCACGCCGCCGGGACGCCCCGCGAGGCGCTCCTCGAAGACACGCTCCAGGCCGGACACGCCGACCCGCGAGCCGCTCGGATAGCCGAGCTCGCGCAGGCGCTGGCGATCCTCCTTCGGGGGATCCTCGATGCGCCCGACGATCGACGTCGCGGCGGGCCCGAGCGGGGATCTGCGCTCGGGACCCTCCGCCAGGGTACGGCCGTCGCGGGCAAGGATGTCCGCGCGCGGGGGCAGCCTCGTCCGACGCTCGAGGCGATCGCCGCGCCGCACCCCGGGGAAGGTCAGGTTGCGCGCCCAGTCGATCCGCGCCTCGTCGCCCGTGCCGTCGAACGGCACGCTCAGCGTCGCGCGCACGGCGCCGACGAGCCGGGTGCGCACCGTCACCGGCACGGCGACGATCCCGTCGCGCAGCTCGCCGACCTCGCCGGCCTTCACAGACAGCGCGGTCGCCGTCGCAGCCGAGCGCCGGTAGTCGGCGGTGAACTCGGTCAGCGGCGTCGCGCGCCGGCTGTCGGAGCTCAGCTCGGCGTGCATGGCGGCGAAGTCGTCGCGCTCCCAGGCCGCCACGAAGCGCTCGGCCACGAGCTCCTCGGCGGGCCGCCCGCCGGTGAGAAGCAGGACGCCCGCCAGGAGCGCGACGAGCAGACCGGCGCCGGCGGCAATCGCCCGGACAGGGAGCCGCCTCGGCAGTCGCGCTGCGAATTCGGATGCAAGCTGGCGGGGAGAGGCGACGGACACGGGGGGAACTATGGCTCTATGCGCGGCGACAACACGCCATGATGGGTCCGGTGACGCCGCTCGACTTCGGCATCATCGTCTTCGCCCTGGCGTTCGGTCTGGTCGGCGTCGCGCGCGGATTTCTCACCGGTGCCCTGTCGCTCGCCGGCTTTGCTGCCGGCGCATGGCTTGGTACCCGCTTCGGGCCCGACCTGCTCAACGTCGACAGCACGTCGCCGTACGCGCCGCTGTTCGGGCTCGTCGGCGCGCTCGTCGCGGGAACGATCATCTCGCTCGGGGCCGAGGGGCTCGGGGCGCGGCTGCGCGGCGCGATCAGGATCCCGGGCTTCGCGTTCCTCGACGGCCTGCTCGGCTTCGCGCTGAGCGTTGCGCTGGCCCTCGGCCTGACCTGGGTCGTCAGCGTCATCGTGCTCCAGACACCGGGCGTGCGTGAGTGGCGCCGCACCGTTCAGCGCTCGACGATCCTCACAAGCCTGAACGAGGTGCTGCCGTCCGACAGGTTGCTGAAGGCATTCGCGCGCTTCGACCCGTTCCCGAGCATCGACGGGCCGCAGCTCGATGTCGGCCCGCCGAAGGCGGCCGTCGCGCGTGACCCGGACGTCGGGCAGGCCGGCAACTCCGTCGTCAGGATCCTCGGCACCGCCTGCGGCCTCGGTGTCTCGGGATCGGGCTGGGTGGCCGGTGACGGGCTCGTCGTGACGAACGCCCACGTCATCGCCGGCCAGGACGACACGGTCGTCGAGCTGCGCGGTCGCGGTCCGCAGTACAACGCGACCGCCGTCGCCTTCGACACGCTCAACGACATCGCCGTGCTGCGCGTGTCGTCGCTTCAGGCCCCGGTCCTGCGCTTCGCGCGCGTGGTCAAGCCGACCGAGCCGGGCGCGGTCCTCGGCTTCCCGCTCAACGGCTCCTACGATGTGCGGGCCGCCCGAGTCGGGTCCACCCGGACCGTCATCTCCCAGGACGCCTATGGCCGCGGGCCGGTGCGGCGCAAGATCACGACCTTCCGTGGATCGGTCAAACCGGGCAACTCGGGCGGCCCGATCGTCGACGTCGCCGGGCGCGTCTCTGGGACGGTCTTCGCCAAGTCGGTCGGCGCCAGCCCAGCGGGCGGCTACGCCGTGCCCAACGACGTCGTGCGCCGGACGCTGAGCGGCGCCCGCGACCGCGTCGGCACCGGGCCCTGCGTGCGCTGAGACCGCCCGGCGGATGGGCAGGCGCTCGGCGGGCTTCGGCAGGGCGCTACCCTGCCGCCTCCGGGTATGTCGAAAACGATCGTCATCGCAGAGAAGCCATCCGTCGGGCGCGACCTCGCGCGCGTGCTGCCGGGTCCGTTCGCCAAGCAGGAGGGCTACCTCGAGGGTCCCGAGCACGTGTTGACGTGGGCCGTCGGCCATCTCGTGCAGCTCGCAGAGCCCGACGAGTACGACGCGAGGTACAAGAAGTGGCGGATGGCCGACCTGCCGATCGTGCCGCAGAGGTTCAAGCTCGTCGTGCGCGACGAGCGCTCGAAGAAGCAGATGTCGGTCGTGACCCGGCAGCTCGGCCGCGACGACGTCGACGAGGTGATCAACGCCTGCGACGCCGGCCGCGAGGGTGAGCTGATCTTCGCCTACCTGTTCGAGAAGGCCGGCTCACGCAAGCCCGTCAAGCGGCTGTGGCTGTCGTCGATGACGAAGGCAGCGATGCAGCGCGCGTTCGAGGAGCTGCGCCCGGCCGCGGAGTTCGCGCTGCTCGAGGCGGCTGCGCGGTCGCGCTCGGAGTCCGACTGGATCGTCGGCATGAACGCGACCCGGGCCGCGACGATCCGCCTGCGCTCGTCGTTTGACGGCGCCGTCTCGCTCGGCCGCGTGCAGACGCCGACGCTCGCGATCCTCACGCGCCGCGAGGAGGAGATCCGCGCGTTCAAGCCCGAGCCGTACTGGCTCGTCGACGCGCTGTTCGCGGCCTCCGGGGAGCGCCTGTACGAGGGCCGCTACCACGCTGGCGCGAAGCCGCGCCTCGCGACGGCCGCCGAGGCCGAGGCGATCGTCGCGCAGGTCGCGGGCTGCGAAGCCGGCGAGATCACCCAGCTGGAGACGACCAAGCGCAGGGAGCGCCCGCCGCTGCTGTACGACCTCACATCGCTGCAGCGCGATGCCAACGGCCGCTTCGGCTTCACCGCCCGCCGGACGCTCGCCGCCGCGCAGCGCTGCTACGAGGAGCACAAGGTCCTCACCTATCCACGCACGAACTCGCGCTACCTGACGAGCGACATGATCGGCGAGCTCAAGCCGACCGCCGGCTACGTCGGGGCCGCGGGCCGCGACTACCAGGAGGCCGCGGCCTACGTCCAGGGGCTCGACATGCTGCCGCTCGCGCGCGTCGTCGCCGACGACAAGGTCGGCGATCACCACGCGATCATCCCGACGAACTCGGTCCACAACCTCGACAAGCTCTCCGACGACGACCGCCGCATCTACGACCTCGTCGCGCGCCGCTTCCTCGCCGTCTTCCATCCCGATGCGCTGTTCGAGAACACGAAGGTCTCCACGACCGTCGCCGGCCACGTCTTCCGCACACGCGGCAAGGTACTGCTCGTGCCCGGCTGGCGCGGCGTCTACGGACAGCTCGCCGAGGGCGACGGCCAGGCCGACGACGACGACGCCGGCCGCGATCAGCAGCTGCCCAAGCTCGCGCAGGGCGAGCAGGTCGAGGTCCGGGAGGTCGCCGCGAAGGAGAAGGAGACCAAGCCCCCGCGGCGCTACTCCGACGCGTCGCTGCTGGGCGCCATGGAGACCGCGGGCAAGCTCGTCGACGAAGAGGAGATGCGCGAGGCGATGAAGGACTCGGGCATCGGCACCCCCGCCACGCGCGCCTCGATCATCGAGCGGCTCATCGACGTCGGCTACGTCGAGCGCGACGGGCGCGCGCTCGTCGCCACCGAGAAGGGGCTCAACGTCATCCGCCTGCTCGGCGAGCATCAGCTCACATCGCCATCGCTGACCGGCAATTGGGAGCGGCGGCTGGGCATGATCGAGCGTGGCGAGGAGCCGCGCGATCGCTTCATGTCGGACATCGCGCGCTTCGCCGAATCGACCGTGCAGGAACTCGACGCGAAGCTCAAGGACGTGCGCATCCCGCGCGCGAACCTCGGTCCCTGTCCCGTCTGCGGCCGCGATATCGTGGAGAATCGCAAGGGCTTCTCGTGCTGGTCGCGCGAGGATCCGGGATGCGGGTTTGTCATCTGGAAGTCCAAGGCGGGCAAGCAGCTGCCGATGGCGGTGGCCAGGGAGCTCATCGCGGCCGGCCGGACTGAGAAGGCCGTGACGGGCTTCAAGGGGCGCAGCGGGCGGTCGTTCAGGGCGCGGCTCGCGCTCGAGCAGAGCGAGGAGGGCAAGTGGCGGGTGGAGTTCGATGAGCCTTGGGCGCGGGAGGGCCGGAAGGTCGATCCTGCCGCCGCCCAGAACGGCGAGGCTGCCGAGCAGCCGGCCGCGTCCGGCTCGGCGAGCGAAGCCGCGGCCTAGTGGGTCGCCCAGGAACGTTGTGCGTGAAACCCCGGGATGCCGGCGCCGCCAGGCAAGGACGCAGGATCGAAGCTGTGGCCGTGCCACATCGAGATCCGAGGACGCCGCCCTGGCGGTGATCGGCGCCCGAGGTTTCGGGTGCAACGTTTGTGGGTGGCCCACTAGCTGCCGCGTGTGCCGCCGCGGAGCGCCGTGGCGATGACCGGCCGGCTACTCGCGATCGTGGGCGTCGCCGCTGTGCTCGTCGCGGGCGCGGCGCTCGCCGCTTGGAGCTTCTCGGGCAACGACAGCGAAGCGACGACGACGGTCAAGCACCTGAACGTCCCGAAGCTCGCCGCGCAGCCGCAGCCCGAGCTCGGGCCGCTGCCCGAAACGCCGGGCGCGGCGCGCATCGATCTCTCCCAGCCGGCGGCGCTCGGCGGCTTCGAGCTGGCCGGTCCGAGCGCGGGGCTTGCCTTCGACCTCGCCGACGGTCGCCTGCTGTGGAAGCGAAACCCGAGGCTCCGGCGCCCGATCGCGAGCCTCACGAAGATGATGACCGGCCTGCTGGCGGTCGAGCGCCTGAGCCCCGATGACCCGGTTGTGCTCACGCGAGCCGTCGACAAGGTCGGCGGCTCGCGCATGGCGGGCCTGAAGCCCGGCCGCAGCGTGAATGCAGAGGTGCTGCTCAAGGCCCTCATGATCTCCTCGTCGAACAACGCCGCGGTCGCGCTGGCGATCGCCGGAGCCGGCTCGCAGCGCGAGTGGGTGCGGCTCATGAACAAGCGTGCGAGGCTGCTCGGGCTCGAGTGCACGCGCTTCGTCGATCCGCACGGCCTCAATCCGGGCGACCGTTCCTGCGCCGCCGACCTCGCCGTGCTGGCGATGCGGGCGATGGCCGAGCCGCGGATCGCGCGGATCGCCCACAAGCGCAATTCCCGCGTGTGGCCCGGGGCGGGCAAGAAGCTGATGTTGCGCACGACGAATCACCTGCTGCGCGACCGCTATCCGGGCGCGATCGGACTGAAGACCGGTTTCACGAACCCGGCCGGCTTCTGCCTCGTCGCCGTGATCGAGCGCGGCACGCGGCGTATTGGCATCGTGCTGCTCAACGACAAGGATCCGTGGTCAAGCGCGCGCCGCGTCGCGCGCGCAGCTGTGCGGGCGGGGGTGCTCCCGCAGGCATGACGCGCAAGGCGCGGGCGTGCCGACGGCGGACGCGCTCGCCGCGTGGGGCGTAGCCCAGGGCGACCGCGTCCTGCCTCGGCTTCCGAGGGCTCAGCTTCCGAGCATCGCCCACGTCATCGGACCGACGATCCCGTCGACCGCAAGTCCGAGGTCGGTCTGGAACTCCTTGACCGCCTTGAGGGTCTTCGTGCCAAAGATGCCGTCGACGGGGCCGGGGGTGTAGCCCCAGTCCTCGAGGAGCTTCTGGAGCAGCTTCACGGCGTCGCCTGTCGAGCCCTTCTTGACCGTCGGAGGGTCGAGGCCCTTCCATGTCTTCGGGCCGATGATGCCGTCGGCCGCGAGGCCGTGATCGGACTGGTACCACTTCGTGGCGCTGCGGGTCTTCGCGCCGAAGATGCCGTCCACCGGGCCCGGGTCGTAGTAGCGCAGCGTGAGGTTCTTCTGCGCCGTCTTCACGGCTGAGCCGGTGGAGCCGATCTTGATGGTCGGGTGAGCCATCGTTCTACCTCCTGTCGTAGCGTGGTGAATCGAGGGAAAGAGGCCCACGGCGGGGGCGAAATACGTTCCGCTCCCTCGTGTGCGCGGTCGCACAGAGCGGATTGGCCTGCACGTTCGCGGGCAGCCGTCGTGCCGACGCGCGACCATTGGCGTGTGCCCCTGACGCTCGTCACCGGTCCCGCGAACGCCGAGAAGGCGCGCGTCGTGCTCGACGGCTACCGCGCGGCGCTCGCGCGCGGAGCCTCGCCGATCCTCGTCGTCCCGACGCTCGCCGACGTCGAGCGCTACCGAGCGGAGCTCTGCCGCCGCGGCGCCGTCTTCGGTGCCCAGGTGATGCGCTTCGCATGGCTCGTCGACGAGGTCGCCAGGCGCGGCGCCGTGCGCGGCCGCCCGCTGTCGCGGCTGGCACGCGAGCGCGTCGCCGCGGCCGCGGTATCGGCGACGCAGCTGGGCGCGCTGGCGTCGTCGGCGGCGACCGACGGCTTCGCGGGAGCGCTGCTGGCGCTCATCGACGAGCTGGAGGAGCGCGGCGTGACGCCGCAGCGGCTGACGCAGGCACTGCGCGCGTGGGCCGGCGACGACGAACGGCGGCGCGACTACGCGGACGACGTCGCGGGCGTGTACGCGTCCTACCGGCGCACGCTCGAGCGCGCGCAGCGTCGTGACCGCCCGCTCTACGAGGCGGCGGCGCTCGATGCGCTGCGCGAGCATCCGGCGGACTGGGGCGGCACGCCGGTCTTCATCTACGGCTTCGACGACCTGACACCGCTGCAGCGCGACGCGGTGCAGACGCTCGCCGCGACGGGCGCCGACGTCATGCTGTCGCTCGCCTACGAGCCCGGCCGGTTGGCCTTCAGCGGTCGCGCCACGACGTTCGCCGAGCTGAACCGCCCCGACGTCCGTCAGATCGCGCTCGAGGCCCGCGAGGAGCACTACGCGCCGGATGCCCGCGCTGCGCTGCACCACCTCGAGCGCGGCCTGTTCGAGCCCGACGGGGGACGGCTCTTCGATCCCGACCCGGTCGATCCGGGAGCGGCGGTGACGCTGCTGCAGGGCGGTGGCGAGCGCGCCGAGCTCGAGCTTGTCGCCGCCGAGGCCGCACGGCTCATCCGCGCGGAGGGCGTGCCCGCGGAGGAGATCGCGGTCGTCGTGCGCGAGCCCGACGCCGTCGCTGCGCTGCTGTCGGAGGTCTTCGCGGCGCTCGGCGTGCCCGTCGCGCTCGATCGGAAGATCGCATTCGGCCACACCGCCCTGGGCCGCGGCCTGCTCGCGCTGCTGCGTTGCGCGCTGCTGGACGCAAGCGCCGACGATCTGCTCGCATGGCTGCGCACGCCCGGGCTCGTGCAGGTGCC
>JALZJA010000205.1 GCA_030860005.1 Actinomycetota bacterium | reverse complement strand
CCGCGACAGTTCCCGGCCCTGCCGCGAGCGTGGGCACACACGCACAAGCTGCACAAAGTCGCAAAACGCCAGCAACCACGGGCGATGACGGCCCATCCGTGTGACCACCAACTGCGGAACTCGGGCTTCCGAGCTCTTCCTCCACGCGGCGTACGACGTGCTCAGTGACGTAAATGTCGTCCGAGCAAACCTGCAGCAGCAGATCCCCCGACTCGGCGATCGCAGGGCTGTCCCCGAGCGCGGCCCACGGGATGGGCCGCAGGTCGGCGGGGCGCATCTCAGTGGGGACGCCGAGCGCCTCGATTCCGGAGGTGGAGATGCCGAGGGTGATGGTCAGATGCGCGCGGTCGTAGTCGTTGGCGAAGCCGATCTCCCCGGTCTCCGTCGAAGGTCGATCCTTGTCGCCGGACGGGTTGGGCTGGTCGAGCTCTGAAGCGAGCTCGCGGCGCACAACGCCGGCCAGGCCCTCCAGCGCCGTGCGGGCGCTCGTCGGAGTCGGGTCGGCGAAGCGCAGCGCGGCCAGCAGTAGGTGTTCGGGCGGACGGTTGGTGATGCCGGATTGCGCCTCGCCCTTTGGGCGCTTCGGCGGCTTGGGGTCCTTCTCAGACATGGAGGGTCTCCTTGGACAGGGGTTACTGGAGCGGAAGTTGAGCAGCGCGACCGCGCGGTCCCGACCTGAGAGACTGGCCCACGCGGGTGTCTGCCGGCCTAGTGCTTGGTGTCGCGCACCGAGCGCGGATCGTTGCCTGGGCGCACCGTGTCCGAGTCACGGATGCGGCCATCGCGGCCGTGGATGCGAACCTCGCCCCCGCCGGCCTTCTTGACGTAGGCCTTCGCCGCCTTCTCTGCAGCGGCCTGCGTGGGCTTGACTGCGACGGCGCGCTTCGCGCCCGCGGGCTTGACCTTCCAGCCGCCGGTCGAGGACTTTGTGACGTGCGCGTTGCGGCCCTTGCCGCCGGACTTCCCTGCCATTAGGGACCTCCAAGGGATCGTTTGGGGGCGTGCTGGGTCGCTCTACGACCCGTTCTCTAAAGAGAACAATACACCCTCGGACGGCGAACTAACGCGCTGCAGTTTTCGGCACGTCAGATCACCCGGACGCTGACCATGACGTCCGGGATCAAGTTGTTAGTGGCGGGGAGCAGCGTCCGGGAACGACGTGGGTTCGATCAGCCTCCTGCTTCGGACGAATCGGCGTGCCGCTTGGGGTCCTGTTCGATCCCGACCGCTCCGGGCGGACGGTGGTCCGCCGCTCGCGCTGCAGAAAGGCTCCGCTTGAGCCACCCGGGAACTACCTGGTTGCGTTCCGCACTGGCAATGTCGGTGGTTCGCTTCAGCCACCCGACTGTCAGATGTTCGGTCATCCACTCTCCTCCTGGTTACGAAACTTCAAGCCTTTGTCCGCGCACCGCTGCTGGAACTGGTCGATCTCGTCTGTCTCCGCCGCCAGGAACACTTCAGCCTGGACAGGCTGTTCCTCAGGCCACAGAACTCGCGGGATGGCATCGCGCTTGCGGAGATCCAGCGGCCTGCCGAGGTCGTCCTTTCTCTCGGGCGCCGTGTAGTACCGCTCGTAGGCGGTTGGTCCAACACCGATGAACTGCTCAAAGCGCACGCGTTTGCCATCTGCTTGCTCGGTAGCGGGATCGAAATCGACCGCGTCGGAATGCAGCTCTCGAGCGAGGCTCTTGCCGTACGGATGGATGAACACGAGCCGACGGATCCCCGCGGCGATCACATGTCTAGTGCAGTTATGGCACGGGAAGGTCGTCGTCACCAGCGTCGTGCCATCCACCGCTACTCCGCGCTGGGCGGCGTTCGTAAGAGCGTCCATCTCCGCGTGAACGGCTCGACCAAACTCGATGAGTGCCCGAAGCCGCGTACCGGACAGGTCGACTAGAAGCTCGTCGAGCGTCCCGTCCGAGTGGTCCGCGGCTATCCACCGGGTGTCGCGCATCCGGCCGAGCAACTCCTCGGCCACTTTGCGCTTCCAGAGGTCGTTCGCGTCGACCTGTCGTATGAAGTCGCGCTGATCTACCTCATCGGGATGTCGCTCCTCGCGTCCCCAGTAGAGGCCGCCCGCCGGACTCGGGACCTCATTCGTACCTACCGCAACGATCTCGCCGTTCGGCGTCATGATCGCAGCACCAACTTGTCTGCCCATCTCGGCGGAACGTAGCGCCGCGATGTGCGCATGTGCCATGGCGTGTTCGTCTCGCGTTGGGGTCGCGAACGGATCCCCGAAGATCAAACGAGTAATCCGATCAAGCGAATCGGCGAGAGCCCGTACGGAACTCGCGTCGACAAAGAACTCTGCGAGCGGGAAGGTCGCTCGCATGTTCTGGCCATGGGTGTCCTGGTGATCCTCCTGATCGCGCTCGATGAGTCCGATTGCGTGCCGTTCGATTGAGCCGTCTCCCGTCCAGCCCTCTCGCTCTAAACGATCGCGCAGCGACTCTCGGCGAGCCTGCTCTGGGACATGCACGGACATCAACAGAAACCGAGAGCGGTACACCCTCCGCAGAGCCTCGATCTCCTCTGGTCGCTTGAGCGTCCGTAGTACCCATGCCGTTCTGGGGTGGTACTCGTCCCCAGCGAGGAGCTCATCACGGCGTGCGCGAACGGCGCTCATCGCGAGTTCAGCCATAGCGTCCTTGGAATCCAACCGCGTACGTAGTGCGTCGCCGGCATCCTGGTGCTCCGAGACCCAAGAAGCTTGCTTCCCTTCGAGCGTCTGCCACTCCTCGAAGTCGTGCAGCAGCTCGCTCAGCCGAATCACCCGCGCGTCGTAGTCGTACGCGTGGAGCATCTCGTCGAGTTCCTTTACGAAGGGGTCGAGCTCGGCGCCAGTCCCCGCGACCAGTCCTAGAACAATCTCTTCCTGGCCGAGCTCGTCGATCGCGAGGACGTCGTGCGAACGCAATGTGGATCGATCGTCTTCAGCAGGTTCTGACGTGTCGGCGCCGCGAATCTCTTCCGTGGGACCCGATCCGGACTCTGCGCTTGTGTCGTCGGCGGAGTCCTCTGCTGACATCTGGGCAAGGTAATGGCCTACGCGGACGTTGCAAGCAAGAGGTCCGCGTTGTGCGGGGGTTCATTGCCGAGTCACCGTTGCTCACGCCAGCCCGGCGGTCGGATTTGGCCGTGCTCGCGATCGAGTGCGTGCCTTGGGAATGCGGGCGGCATGCGCCAGCTCGCATATCCGGTGATGCACCATTGCTGTCGCAGCGGGGGCCGCGCGCGAGAACGTGTCAACGCTGCCGGCTGGGAGGCCGGTCGACTGGCGTGTCGTTGAACGGCTCCAGTGCGGCGAGCAAATCCCGCAGCGACCTGGCAAGCGGCTCGTGGGACGCGAGCCGGTAACGACCCGCTGTGGGCTGCTCCAAGGCGTTGACGGCGCGCAGTATGCGCATGATCTCAAAGGTCCACGCCCGTCCGAGCCCGAGATCCTCCGCTAGATCCTTGCCGCTCCATCCGGGTCCGGGCTCGGCCAGGCGCTCAAGTACCCGGCGGCGGGCCACGCCGCCAAGCATCCAGTCGGGGACGCGTTCGGGGCCGGCGTCAGCTGTCCTGCGGGGCATGGCCGTCCACCGAGCGAAGTATGTTTGAAACATACAATGCACCTGCGTGCCGTTGGCTCCATCCCACCGCGCGAACCGCGTGAACACGACATCTGTGTCGGGCGGTCGCTGCCGTTGGCATCTACTCCGCAACGTCCCGGGGAACTCGGTGCTCCGGTCTGGGTGAACCTCGCGGAAAACGCTCGCGCCCATGCCAGAGAAGGCTGCCAGCGCGATCGACTCCCGGCGACGTTGTGGTTGACCATCGCGATCGAGAGTCAGCGGTGTCTTGCGCTCGCGGCTCGGACCGTTGAGGTCTCGACATCGGAGGCGGCTGCGGCTCTAGATGAGGCAGCCGCGACGATCGACCTGACGGAGAGCCAGGTCACAGCTGTCGCGCGTCTGCGCGCCTACGCGTCGGCAGTGCTTACCGGCGATCGAACAGCTGGCACCTTGCTCCCGGCCAGCCTTCTCCTGACGCCAGCCCTACATGTAGCTGCCGCGTGGGCATTGACCGCTCAGACAGCTGGTCAATCGGTGGCGGAGTGGACGACGGCGGTTGCGACGGCCTGTCCCCAGGGCCGGCCGCGGTGGGAAGCGGCGTCAGCGGCGACCGGACAGACGCTCGCGGAATGGGCAGTGGTTCAAGCGGCCCGACGCTCGCGGCGCTCGAGCACCTCGGCCCACTCGCGCGCCTGACGCAGACCGCTGGCTCGCAGCGATCTGATCATCGCCGCCGGGTCGCTATCGACCGCTTCCCGGGCCAGCCTGCTCAGCGTGTGCAGCCGGTGCTCGCGTACGTCGTCGATCGTTGCATCCGGGCGACCAACCCGGCAGCCCCCCTCTGGGCATGCTGCGCGAGCAGCCTCCTCGCGCGGTACCTCAGTCCATCGGCCGGCGAGCTCCACACCAACCTTTTCGCCGCCACCGCCGCCGCCGGCCGCCAAGAGCGGTTTCGCGACTCGACGGAAGCACGCCCCACCTCCAGAGGAGAATCCCAGCGCGCCTCCTCCGATGAGCACCGGACCGAGACGACCAACCGCGTCTGCCACGACATCCATTCCAGAGGCCGCGAAAGCCTCGATCGTCGTCAGATACGCATCAAGCTCGAGCCCAGAGGCGTCCTCGCCGACGCCCCGCACCCGCAGGTACACGCGCTCGACCCCGGTCGAAGCGTATTGCGCTGCGACTTTGGCGACGACGCCACGAAGCAGCCGCTCGCGCGTCACTTGCACGAAGGCGATAGGCATTTGCGTCGCAGCGCTGCGCACGACCCGCCGCAGCATCTGCAAGTTCATCGTCAGTCGTTCATCGCTCGGCGACCTGAACTCCAGGTGCGGGGCGGCAACCACCGACGCCAAGCGCTGATCGTGCATGCTCGCGTCGACGAACGCGTCGCGCGCGGCTACGTCCCGCACCTGATCCACGGTCAGCGGCAGCCGGACTTGACTTGCCGCTCCCGTTGCCCGGAGGCGCGCCGCTGACGAATACCGGGGCGCGCCGCCCGAGCACAGCGCTGGCGTGTCGGGATCGACGACAAGTGCACGGCCGGCGGTGACCACCGCCTGTGCCAGACGGTCAGCGGGTTGGCCTTCGCTCGGGTGGCCGACCGGATAGGGCGCCAGATATCGCGCGGCGACGATGGCGCCGTCGTAAGCGGCGCGCCGCTCGCGGGCGAACTCCCACTGGTCATGCTCGAGACGAACATAGAATTGCCCGCGTATCGACATCCCGGAAAGTCTCCCCTGAGTTCCGGACGGGTTCCGCTGTTGAGCCCCGCAACTCGCGGCCCCCCGATGTCCGAGGAGGCGGCGATCCCAGGGTCACGACCATCCGCAGCGACCGCGGCTCGGCCGAGCAACGATCGGTGCTACGGCTGCTGGCTCCTCAGCCGTCGTGGTGATGTTCACTGCTCGGAGCCTCGCCGCGAGGGGTTCCGATTCCGTTGGCCGTGGCCCCGGCAGAGGGACGCGGTGCGAGATGGCGGTAGAGGGTGGAGCGGGTGATGCCGGTCTTGGCGACGATCTCAGCAATGGTGCGGCCGCCGTCGCGTAAGTGCGCGGCATAGTCCAACTTCGCGGCGTCAACTACCACGGGTCGGCCGATTCGCCGTCCCTTGGCGGTCGCGACGGCGCGGGCGTGTGCCGCGCGCTCTATTGCGTAGGTGCGCTCCATTTGCCCGAACAGCGCGAGTAGCACCACCGCGAGTTGCGCCATCGGGTCGTCGGGGCTGCTGGAGTCGATCCTGATTGGGTCTGCCAGGTTCCGCACGCCGATGCCGCGCTCCGAGAGTTCATGAATGAGGTTGAGGGTGTCGCGCACGGTACGCCCAAGCCGATCGAGCGTATGAACGACGATCACGTCGCCGTCCCGGGCGTAGTGGATCAGCTGGGTTAGCCCAGGCCGGTCGACGGTGGCCCCGGATTTCTTGTCAAGGTAGATGCGTTCCGGCGGAATCCCAACAGCGGTCAGCGCCTCAATCTGCCGTTCGAGGTCCTGCTTTGCCGTTGAGACTCGCGCGTATCCGAGATCCACAGGCCGCACCGTATCGTAAGTCGTCTGCGTACGTTCCTTGCGGAACGCACTTTCGAGCATAACTTTTGGGACATAGCTGCACCCGCTGCCGATGCGTCTCTCCGCCTCCCGCTAGGGCGTCTCAGTTCCTAGGAAGTGAGACGGTGTCTCAAACTCCGGAGGGCGCGGGACGCCACCCGACCCGCGATCCAGATCGCTCTTCGCCTTGTGGTTCGCGTCTGGTTGCCCAGGGCACCACGTCCCTCGGCTGATTCCGGCCGTGCGGATACAGTCATCGCATGGCGATGCAATTCGCGCTCGATCTCCATTGATTGCGGATCTCCAAACCTGCGTCACGAAATTCGGGGCTTCGCTGGGAACTCCGCGGAGGCTGCTTGCGCTGGCACCGGCGGCGCGGGGCAATCCGGGCAACGCTGGTGCTCTCAACCCAGCCGTGGTGCTCACGACGATCTCCGCCTTTGAAGGCTTCGCGGAGGACTACCTAGCTACCGTCCTTGCCATTCAAGGGCAGGGCTTCGCGCAAATCGCAAAGGTCGTCGGGAATTGGAACAACCCGACCCTCCGGGATTGGGCGGCGCAAATGCGCAAGCTCATCCCTCCGCAGGCATGTGCCGTGCTCGATGCGGGACCGACAACTAAGATCGTGGTCGACCGAGAGAACGCGAACGGCAACTGGTCAGCCGGGCAGCGGGATTGGTCGGATGTCCTGACCGATTCGGAGGCGTGGATGCAGGTTCGTCACGTGCTCACGCATGGCCTCGCGACCGGGTGGCGAGCGGAGCCTTGGCCGCCTCCGCTGCGGAAGGACGCGCCGCCAGCGTCCTCCGTACTGCGCCCGAAGCCACCCAACAAGTGGAGTCTAGAACGCCCGGGGGCGAGGTCATGCGCCCGCATCTACTCACTTGGAGCGAAGCACGTCGCCGAAACGGTCGCGACAGACTTCGGCGTCAATCTGGACTGGTCGACCGTTCCGAGTTTCAACTGACTGCCGGACGAGTTGAGATCCACGCGCAACCGGCCTCGGCAGTTGAAACCAAGAACTCGCCGGCGCCACATGTAGGCCAGCAGTTGCTTGCCGTCGGACCGCAGGTGCCGCGGGCGTCCGCAACCACCGTTTGCCGACACTCGCGCCTCGTTCCGTCGACGCGACGCGGTCGTGCCAGTTCTCGCATGATGTTGGCCACCTCGGCAAACACCCGAATCTCTGCCTCACATAGCCTCCCGTTGCTTGGCCTGCGCGGATCGAGCCGGTCGCGACCGTGCCCGCGCGGACGCGCGAGATCGCACTCGTCGGGCGCTCGCTCGTAGCACTCGTCGCGGGGTCCGTTCGAGCCGGATGTGCTGCTTGAACAAGGACCGAGATCCCGAGTCGGAATCGCTTTCTCGCAAGGAGCGGCTCGCCGTCGGCGACCGCCGGGACCGGCGCTAGCCTCCCGACAAGCCGACAGCGGATCGATGAAGGAGGAACGGTGGCAGTTCGCCTTGAGTGGGAAGGTAAGCCGACCCAGGTGGAGCGCCTGTCCCTACCGTTCCAGACGGTCGAGACGATCAACGAATCACGCGCTACGCGGGAGCGCGAGGCCGGCGGCCTGTTCGGAAAGGATGCCGCCGGGGAGCGAGCTCACAACGTGCTCGTCTGGGGCGACAACAAGCTCGTGATGAGCAGCCTGCTGGAGGAGTACGCCGGAGGCATTGACCTCATCTACATAGATCCGCCCTTCGACACGGGATCGGACTTCAAGCTCGCGATTCGCCTAGGGGACGAAGACGTTGTCAAGCAGCCGTCGATCCTAGAAGAGCACGCCTATCGCGACACATGGGGATCAGGCACCACCTCGTTCCTGACGATGCTCTATGACCGCATGGTGCTCATGCGCGAGCTCCTGTCGGACGAGGGTTCGCTTTACGTACACTGCGACTGGCGCACCTCGCACTACGTGCGGTTGATCCTCGATGAGATTTTCGGAGTCGACAATTTTCGCAACGAGATCGTGTGGAAGCGCGCTGCTCTGCTGGGACGCAAGGCGACAGCCGCGCAGTTCGGTCGCGTTACCGAGTCAATCTTCTACTACAGCAAGACCGACACGTTCATAGTGAGCAAGCCCACCACGGAACGGCTTATCCCGATCCCGTCGGATGGAGATCCGAGTGGATATCGATACGACGAGAAGGAGGGCAAGTATTTCCGCACGTCGCCCAGGGGCGATTACACCGACGAGAGTATGGTGCTCCGGTCGATTTGGTGGTGAAGTCATCGCGGGAGTGGGATGACGACGCCGGCGCAGCAGAGGTAGACGAGCGCGATGAGTGGTGCGGCGGAGTGGAAGCCGAAGCTGCGGTGGCTGATCAGG
>JALZJA010000150.1 GCA_030860005.1 Actinomycetota bacterium | reverse complement strand
GCCCCAGGCGGTGGCGATCGTGCACGCGGGCTGGCGCGGCCTGGCGGCGGGCGTCCTGACCGACGGCATCGCGGCGTTGCGCGAGCTCGGCGCGACGGGCGAGATCCGCGCGGCGATCGGTCCGGGCGCCGGCGTCTGCTGCTACGAGGCCGGCCCCGACGTGCACGAGGCGTTCGCGTCCTACGGGCCCGATGCGCGCCGGGGCGAGAATGCCGACCTCAAGCTCGTCGCGCGGCGCCAGCTCGAGCGCGACGGGGTCACGCAGGTGCATGACGTCGGCCTGTGCACGCTGTGCGCGCCGCCGGAGCTGTTCTTCTCGCACCGGCGCGACGGGGGCCTGACCGGGCGGCAGGCGGGGGTGGTGTGGCGCAGCTCGTCAGCGGCCTGACCGCCGAGCGGGTGCGAAGCAACCACGCCGACGTGCGCGAGCGGATCGCCGCGGCCGCACGACGGGCAGGCCGCGATCCGCGGAGCGTCGAGCTCGTTGCCGCGGTGAAGTACCTCCCGGCCGACGAGCTCGGGGCGCTTGCGCAGGCCGGCATCGCGATCGTCGGTGAGAACCGCGCGCAGGATCTCAAGGCCAAGGTCGCCGCCCACGGCGACGCGTTCACCTGGGACTTCATCGGCCATCTCCAGAGCCGCAAGGTCAAGCAGATCGCGCCGCTCGTGCGTCTCATCCACTCGGTGTCGACGGACTCCGTGCTCGAGCAGCTGCGCCGCCACGCACCGCCCGCGCTGCGCGTGCTCGTCGAGGTGAACGTCGCGCAGGAGAAGAGCAAGGAGGGCATCGCGCCCGTCGAGCTCGACGCGTTCCTCGAGCGCTGCCCGGTCCCCGTGGCAGGGCTCATGACGATGGCGCCGTTCGCCGCCGAGCCGGAGGACAGCCGGCGCTGGTTCGCCGCACTGCGCGAGCTCGCGCAGGCGCGCGGCCTGAACGAGCTGTCGATGGGCACGACACAGGACTACGAGATCGCCGTCGAGGAGGGCGCGACGCTCGTTCGCATCGGGACGTGCCTCTACCGGTGAGCGGCCAGGAGCAGGAAGGAGAACGGGCGGCGAGGTCTAACCTTCCTTGAGCCATGGCTTTCCGTGATAGCTGGCATCGCGCGCTCGTCTACTTCGGCCTTGCCGAAGAGCGTGGCTACGTCGACGAGCACGATGAAGAACCCGAGCCGCTGCACGAGCCCGCACACTCGGCGCCGCCGCCGGCGCCCGAGGAGGCGATCGAGGATCGCTACCGCGAGCGGCCGAACGTCCGCCGGCTCGCGACGCCGCGCCGGCCGCGCGACGACTTCGACGACATCTTCGCCGACGATGAGCCGCGCAGCCGCCGGCCCACGGGACAGCTGCGGCCTGTCCAGCGCCCGCGCAACGGGGATGTGCGAGTGCACCTCGTCATCCCCAAGTCGTTCAACGACGCACAGCAGGTCGCGGACAAGTTCAAGCAGTCGATCCCGGTCGTCCTGAACCTGCAGTCGACCGAGACCCCGCTCGCCAAGCGCCTGATCGACTTCGCCAGCGGCCTGACGTACGCGCTCGACGGCGGCATGCAGCGCATCGCCGACAAGGTGTTCATGCTCACGCCGCGCAACGTGCAGATCAGCGCGGAAGAGCGCGCCGAGCTCATCGAGAAGGGCTTCTTCAACCAATCATGATCTGACGGGCGCTCGCGGCGCGTGGGCGGCCCGGCGGTCGAGGTCCGTGCGGAGCACTGTCCCTCTCCCGCCGGCCCACCCCCGCATCCACGATCGTCCCGTCAGAGGCCTGACTGAACTCTCCATACTCTCGTTTATGCAGATCGGCTTCATCGGGGCGGGGAGCATGGCCAGCGCGCTGGCGCGCGGCTGGGGCGAGCCGGTGCTCGTGAGGGACCTGTTCCGGCCACGGGCGGAGGCGCTCGTCGCGGAGCTCGGCGGCGATGTCGTCGATTCCAACGCGGAGCTCGCCGAGCGGGCCGATGCGATCCTGCTGTGCCACAAGCCACCCGCTCTGGAGCGCGTCGCGGAGGAGGTCGGCGGTGCGGCGAAAGGCGTCATCTCGATCCTCGGCGGGGTGCCGCTGGCTGCGCTGCGCACGGCGTACCCCGACACGCCGATCGTGCGAATGATCCCGAGCCTGCCGGTCGAGGTGCGGCGAGGAGTCAGCGTGCACGCACGCGACCCGCAGACCGATGCCGAGCTCGAGGCGCAGACGCTCGAGCTGTTCGGGCGCGTGGGTCCGGTCGTCAGCCTCGACGAGAGCCAGATCGAGGTGGCGACGGGGCTCATGAGCTGTGGGCCCGCGTACGTCGCGCTCGTCGCCGAGGCGCAGGTCGACGCCGGCGTGCGCGCCGGCCTGCCGGCCGACGTCGCGGCGCAGCTTGTCATCAAGACGATCGGTGGGACGGCGGCGCTGCTTGAGGCGCGCGACCTGGACACGCTCTCCGTGCGCCGGGCGGTGACCTCGCCCGGTGGCATCACCGCCCGCGGTCTTGCGGCGCTGGAGCGCGGGGGTCTACGCGCGGCCTTCGACGATGCGCTGCAGGCGGTGCTGGCCCGATGAGCGACGTCCTCGTCCTCGCCACCGCGCGCGAGCAGATCGCCGACTTTCTCAGCGCGCTGCTGTGGGTCTACATCATTCTCATCTTCGCTTACATCATCACGTCGCTGATCTTCTCGTTCGGGGGACGGATCCCGTACTCGCGCTGGTCGAGCGCGGTGCTCGGCTTCCTGCGTGACGTGACCGAGCCCTACCTGAGCATCTTTCGCCGCTTCATCCCGCCGATCGGCCCGGTCGACATCAGCCCGATCGTGGCCATCCTCGTCCTGCAGATCGTCGGATTCTTCTTGATCTCCCTGATCCGAGGGTGAGCTCGCCACCGGCCGCGCTCACGGTCCGGGCAGCGTGGACGCGCGTCGGCGCCGTGCTGATCGCGGTCCTCGCCGCCGACCAGATCGTCAAGGAGATCGTCACCTCGACGCTTGATCGCGGCCAGGAGGAGACGATCGTCGGGGGCGTGCAGATCGTCAACGTCCGCAACACCGGCGTGGCCTTCGGCCAGCTCCAGGACGGCGGCGCGATCCTCGTGGTCATCATCGTCGTCGCGGTCGCGGCGCTGCTCGCCTTCTTCGCGCGGCAGGCGCGCCGGCGCTGGATGTGGCTGCCGACGGGCCTGCTGCTCGGCGGCGCTGTGGGCAATATCGTCGACCGCGTCCGCGAGGGCGCGGTCGTTGACTTCATCAAGCTGCCGCACTGGCCGGCGTTCAACGTCGCCGACATCGCCATCACGTGCGGCGTGATCGTGCTGCTGCTCGTGATGGAGCGCTGAGATGGAACTCGACGTTCGAGCCGAGGCGGCGGGTGGACGCCTCGACGCGTTCCTCGCCGCCCCGCTCGGATCGCGATCGCGCGCGCAGCGGCTGATCGTCGACGGGTGCGTCCGCGTCGACGGCGAGTTGGTGTCGAAAGGGCACCGGGTGCGCGGCGGGGAGCGGATCGTCGTCATCGAGCACGACCTCGTGGCGCCGGCGGCGCCCGAGCGCGCGCCGGCGCCGTTTGCGATCGCCTGGGAGGACGAGCACCTCATCGTCGTCGACAAGCCGACGGGAGTCGTCGTGCACCCGGCGCGCGGGCACCGCGAGGGCACGCTCGCGCAGGCGCTCGCCGGGCGTGCGGAGGGAGGCGAGGAAGCATGGCGGGCGGGCATCGTGCACCGCCTGGACCGCGACACCTCAGGCC
>JALZJA010000135.1 GCA_030860005.1 Actinomycetota bacterium | reverse complement strand
GACCGGCGCTGCGTGCGGGCGCCGAGGCGGTCGCGCGCGACGCACTGCGCGGCGAGATCGCCGCGCGCCCGTGGATGGCGCTCCTCGAGCAGGCGCGCGCGGCCGGCGCTCACGCGGGGGAGGAGGTCGAGCGGGCGCTCGATGCTCAGCTTGGCTACGCGATCACCAAGGACCATGCGCGGATGCGCCGGGAGGCGGCCGATCGGGGCAAGCGCGCCGCGCGCCGGGCCCAGACGGCGGCGCTGGACCGCGGCCTGGCGCTCGTCGGGTTGTGGCTGCGCGACATCGGCTGCGTCGTCGCGGGCGCGCCAGAGCTCGTGCACCACAGCGACCGCGCCGAGGCCCTGCGCGAGGACGCAGCGCTCGGCCCGAGCGCGGCGCAGCTGCACGCCGGCCAGGAGCTCGTCGAGCGGGCGCGCACCACGCTGCAGCTCAACCCCAACGAGGAGCTTGCGCTCGATGCGCTCGGCTCACGCCTGGCGCGGGCGCTGGCGTGAGAGGCGGACGCCGACGTCGACGGGCCGCCGGCGCAAGCGGATCAACGTCACACACAAGCCGCGGCGCTTCGGGCAGGCTCCGTCACAGGCATCGCTACAGGGGAAGGTTGGTTCATGGCATCCGGAGACGAGCTTCACGTCGACATCGTTCCGTGGGGGCCGTCGCCCGGGGCAGCGCGAGCCGCGGCGATCGCGGCGCTCGAGCATCCCGCCGTCCGCGCGGAGCTGGGCGATGCCGACAGCCGGCTGCTGTCGGTCGTGCCGGTGGCCCCGCGCAACGATCCCTCCGCCGAGCCCGACCACGTGCGCGCAACGGTCTATGACTACATGAACGAGCGCGCGCTGATCGTCGAGGCGCCGGTCGAGGGCGCGACGCATGTGAGCGTCACCTCGACGGTCAAGCAACCGCTGCCCAGCAAGGACGAGTTCGCCGCTGCGGTCGAGGCGGTGCAGGCCGACGAAGACCTCGGCGAGGCGCTGCGCGGTGGCCGGCTCGTCCCCTACAGGCCGATGCCGCCCATCGTCGTCGAGGAGCTCGAGGACGGGCGCGTCGAGCGGACGATCGCGGTCGGGCTGCGGCCCGCTGCCGGCAACGGCAAGGATCATGAGATCGTCGGCGTCAGGGCCGCGACCGGGGAGCTGCGGCACTTCGAGGGCGGCGCGCCCGCCAGCGCGATCGCCGAGGAGGAGATGTGCGGCCTGCCGTACGCCGAGCAGGAGACGACCGACCAGGGCGAGCCCGGCGCCGCGAAGATCACCGTGACCCGTGGCGGGGAGCTGCTGTGGAGCTTCGTCGCCGTTCGTCCCGCGGCCTCGTCGGGCACCAATGGCTCGGGCATCGAGCTGCGCGCCGTCACCTACAAGGGAAAGCGCGTCTTTCGTCGCGCGCACGTGCCGATCCTCAACGTGCGCTACGACAACGACGCCTGCGGCCCGTACCGCGACTGGCAGTACCAGGAAGGAATGATCCACGCCGTCGGGAGCGATCCCGCCCCGGGCTTCCGACTGTGCACGCAGCCGGCGACGACGATCTTCGACTCCGGCTCGGACCAGGGCAATTTCCTCGGCGTCGCCGTCTACGTCGACGGCGATGACGTCGTGCTCGTCAGCGAGCTCGAAGCCGGCTGGTACCGCTACATCAGCCTCTGGCGGCTGACCGCGGACGGCACGATCAAGCCGCGCTTCATGTTCGGCGCGGTCGAGAACTCGTGCGTCTGCAACGTCCACCATCACCACGTCTACTGGCGCTTCGACTTCGACGTCGTGACCGGCGCGCACAACGCCGTGCGCGAGTTCAACGACCCGCCGCTGCAGGGTCACACGTCGCGCTGGCACACGCTGCGCCACGAGATCCGGCGCGCGAAGCTCCCGGCACGCAAGCGCAAGTGGCGGGTCGTCAACCGCGTCAGCGGCGAGAGCTACACGCTGATCCCGGGGCCCGAGGATGGCAAGCGCGACAGCTTCGGCGTCGGCGATCTGTGGGCGCTGCGGCACCGCTCGGGCGCGCAGATCGACGACGGGATCGGCTTCACCGAAGATCCCGACGAGGCGCGCGCGCACCTCGACGACTTCGTCAACGGGCAGTCGATCTACGACACCGACGTCGTGCT
>JALZJA010000122.1 GCA_030860005.1 Actinomycetota bacterium | reverse complement strand
GAGGATGTCCGAAGTCTCGTAGAACTTTGAACGGCGGTCCTCCCGCCCTGTCCGCTCCCGTTGGGAGCGTTCGGGGCGCGAACCAAGTCCGAGAGGACAGGAGGAACCGCCATGAAGAACGTACCTGCCGCGAAGGTCGTGACGACCTTGGAAGCGGCCGACAGTCCGCTACCAGCGAAGATTCAGGAAGCGCTCGGCGAGCTCGTCGGGGCGGCGAGGGAGGGCCTGCTGGCGCTCAGCGTTGGTGTCGGGCTCGGCGTCGTGCACGAGTTGATGGAACTCGAGGTCGAGGAGGTCGTGGGCCCGAAGGGCAAGCACGACCCCGATCGTGTCGCCAAGCGTCACGGCCACGAGGACGGTTCGATGACGTTGGGTGGCCGCCGCGTCGCGGTCCGCCGCCCGCGGATCCGCACGGCCGACGACGAGCACGAGCTGGCGGTCGAGTCCTACGAGTACTTCGCCGACCGCGACCCGCTGACCCGCGCTGTGATGAACCGGATGCTCGCCGGCGTCTCGACACGCAAGTACGCGCGGGTCGGTGAGCCCGTCGGCGACGAGGTCGAGCGGGCCGCCTCGTCGACGTCGAAGACCGCGGTCTCGGACATGTTCATCGCCAGAACCCGGACGGCGCTGGGCGAGCTGATGGGCCGCCGGCTAGACGACGTGCGCCTGGCGGTGATGATGCTCGACGGCCTGGACATCGCCGAGCGCACGCACGTCGTCGCGCTCGGGATCAGCACGGAGGGCGTGAAGATCCCGCTCGGGCTGTGGGAAGGCTCGACCGAGAACGCCACCTTGGCCCGCGCGCTGCTGGCCGACCTCGTCGATCGCGGCCTGGATCCCGATCAGGCGATCCTGTTCGTCATCGACGGCGGAAAAGCGCTGCGACGGGCGATCAAAGACGTCTTCGGCGAGCACGCCTTGGTGCATCGCTGCCATCGCCACAAAGAACGCAACGTGACCGATCTGCTGCCCGAACGCGACCGCCCCGCCGTCCTCGCGAGCATCCGCGGCGCGTGGGCACTGACCGACGCCGAGCTCGCCCGCCAGCGCCTCGAGCTGCTCGCCTCAGAACTCGACCACACCTGGCCCGACGCCGCCGGGTCACTGCGCGAAGGCCTGCACGACACGCTCACGCTGATGCGTCTGGGGATCACCGGCCAGCTCGCCAAGACACTCTGCTCGACGAACCCGTGCGAGTCGATGATCGAGATCGTTCGCTACACCCAACGCAACGTCAAGCGCTGGCAAGACGGCGACATGCGCAAACGCTGGACCGCCGCCGGCATGCTGCAAGCCGAGCAGCAGTTCCGGCGGATCATCGGCTACCGCGACCTCGCCAAGCTCGTCACCGCGATCGAACGCCACGGCCGGCGACCGATCCTCACCGCCGAGCGCGAGGACGCCGCCGAGCCCGCTACCGTCTGACCCTCAACCCAGGTGGATCGCCGTCGAAGTTCCACGACGATCAGGACATCCTCGGAGACGTGGTTGCGGACGGTCTTTGAGCTGACGTCGAGGCCGCGGCGATCTCGCTGTTGGCGTTGCCGCGCGCGATCGCCGCGATCGTCGCGCGCCGCCGGCCGGACCTCGCGCTCGTCAACCACCTCGTCATGGGCCCGCTGACCGCCGCGCGCGCCGTCCGCTATTGCCCTACGCCGTCAAGGTGGCGAGAGCCCAGGCGGAGGTGCGCGCCGTCGCCGACGGGCTGCTCGCGGCGCCGCGCGGCCGGACTACGGAGGGAACGTTCGCCCGCGACGACTACCCATCGTCCGCGCGCTGCGTGCATCATCGTCATGACCCCACATCGCGCGCCCGCGCCCGAGCCACGCGGAGGTGGCGGCGCATGAACAGCAATCCGGTGATCCCGGGACGCAGCGAGCGGAGGTGTGCCCTGCCCCACACGACGTGCTGGCGTGTGCGCAGCCCGGTTCCGCGCGCTGCTGCCCGCGCCAGCAAGCCCTGACGCACCGCGTTGCTCCACGGTGCCACGAAGATCAACTCACGGCAGCCGCTGAGCGAAGCCGCGAGGCTTACAGCGTTGACGGCGTTCTCGGCGGTTGTGCGAGCGGCTGTCTCGAGCAGCAGCGGCGTCCCGCGCGGGCCGTTCCACTGGTCCTGCAGCTGCTCTGCCTCGGTCGCCCCTGCCTGACCACCGGACCACCCCGACAGGATCACCATCGCCGTCGGGTTCGACGCGACGAGAGCTTCGGCCGCGCGAAGACGCCCGTAAGCGCTGGCCGACAGAACGTATCGGCCCCGAGCGTCCAGCCGCCCGGCGCCGGGCACCACGATCGCCATGCCCGCGAGATCGCTTATGACGCCGCGGATCACTGAACGGGCGGTTTGAGGCACCCGATGCTTCGCCCCGGGCAGCACGATCACCTCGGCGCCGTCCGGGAGCGGCGATCCGCGATCGGCACCCACGATCGCCAGCGGAGGCCGCCCGCCGCCCAATACGCGGAAAGCCTGCATGATGCGGGCGAGGCGGAGCGCCTCGTCCTCTGAGGCAACCGTCAGGTCTGCGACGTGAGGCCCCATCGCGATCCACGATACTGACGCGCCCATGAGCGACTCGCTGGGTGTGTATCTGCAGTGCGCGGCGCCCGACTCCGCGGCAAGCCGCGCATGGGAGGAGGCCGCCATGTCCGCCGAAGGCCGCCTCCCGCCTCCGGTCCGCGTGGCCGGGGCGTCTCGGACATGGACCATCGAGCAGCAGGGCACGCTCTACCGCGACGGCGTGTTCGCCGTGACGACGGACATCGCACGCAATGGGGAACGGCTCGTGCGCAACGGAGCGGTGCGCTTGACTGAGCTTGACGGCATTTCCCTCGACGCAACACTGCGACGCCTCTCCGTACGGACGGCGGCGCATCTCTCATTCGACGAGCTCATGGGCACCCTGGCCTACCGGCCGCACGCGACCGAGAGCGAGATTCGGCGCTGCCGCGATCGCCTGCGCAATCCCGCTCTGCAATACCTCACGGGCCGCGGCGCCCAACGTGATGTGGTCGAGCCCTGGGAGCGCTGGCTGGGTGCCCACGAGGACCACCTCCTGCGCCTCGAGCGCGCGTGGCTGACGGAGGTGTTACCGGTCCTGGAGGAGACGGCCCCCGACGATCCTCTTGCTCCCATCCTGGAGCCGCTGCGTCTGTTGCAGATAAGTCGTGAAACTCGGGAGATCATCCACGAGTACCGCACGCGTCTTGCATCTCTCTCTCGCGAATGCCAGCGGGTGGCGGCGGAAATAGGCGTCCTCGGGACCTTGTTCTCCCTGGCGCTCGTGCCGGTGACCGAGACGCTGGGACCGTTCTTCCTCGCCCCCGTGCTCATTGCGGGCACGCTCTACTACTTGGGATATGCCATCGCGCGGCGGTTCTCCGGCGCGTCTCCTGCCGTGGCGTTGCCACGGCCGCGAGCCGCCTCTCCCGGCAGTGGGGCGCCCGGTATTGCCGCGGTCCTAGCACGGATGACGGTGGCGCCCGTCCGGATCTTGTCCGGACCCCGACTCGCTGCCGCTGACCTCGGCTGTGCGCTCGCACTCCAGCTCGAGACGATGCACGCCAGCCAGCGCGACGACCGTCTCTCTGCGGTGTCAGTGAACAGCGCCGATGTGCCCGGAGACCACGTCCGCGTCGTCATCGGGGGCCCTCTCGTGCGAGCGCCTCTCTCGCTCACGGTCGAGGAAGCGTGTCGGCTGACCGACGAGGGCGGCGCCGGGTGGCATTTTTCGGCAGACGGTCACCGCATAGCCGCTGCGGAAGATGAGGAGCAGCTGGGGAGTATCTCGGCATCGGTCGCGCGCGACGACGTGCTGTTCGTGGTCGGTACGCGGGACGCGGGCACGGTCGCTGCACTGCGCTGGCTACGCTACATGTGCGGAACGCATGCGCCGGACGTCCGATGGGTGCTGGTCGATGCACGCGGTGCCGTTGGCGAGCCTGCTCACGGCGGCGCGCTCAAGTCTGCGCGAGAGGCGCTCTCCGCGTGGGTGGCGCAGCGACGCGGCTGACGCCACGCACTTAGGTCTCGACGAGCTCGCCGCGACGCTCGCGCACGGCCTGCCGCCCGATGCCCGCGAGCTGGCGCGCGTCACGGTCTATCCGCCCGCCGCGCAGGGACGTCACGAGGACCTCGCGCCGGTCCCATGACTCGCCCGCGCCATCCCGAGGCAGCGCGCTGGCCGATCACGGCCTGGAGTCGTAGCATTTGCGGATGGCCGTCATCCAGCTCCGCGACCCTCTCAAGCGGCTCGCCGACGGGCGCGCGGAACACACGATCGAGGGCGCGACGGTAGCCGACGTCCTCTCAGAGCTCGAGGGCTCCTACCCGCCGCTGGCGGGCTGGATCCTCGACGAGCGCGGGCGCATCCGCCCGCACATCAACGTGTTCGTCAACGGCGAGCGCGGCGATGAGGACACCGCCGTGCAAGACGCGGACAAGGTCCACGTGCTGCCCGCCGTCTCAGGAGGGTGAGCTCGGCGTGACGGAGCTGCTCGTCGCGACGAAGAAGGGGCTGTTCGCGTTCGACGGCAAGCCGGGCGATCGGCTGGCGCCGCGGGCGCGCGTGTTCGCGGGCGAGCCCGTCGACTACGCGATGCGCGATCCGCGCAGCGGCCGCGTGCTCGCGTCGGTCACCTCGCCCTTCTAC
>JALZJA010000112.1 GCA_030860005.1 Actinomycetota bacterium | reverse complement strand
ACTAGTGGTTCGTCCTGTAAGTCCGTGCCCGCATGGACGAGCCACGGGGGCCGTCATGCAAGGACGCAGAATCGAAGGAATACCAAGGGTATTTCGAGATTCGAGGACGCAGCATGGCGGTCATCCGGGGCCGTCCAGGTGGGTGCGGACTTGCAGGATGGACCACTAGCCCGCCTGGGAGCTCCCCGGTTCCCACAACGGCTCATCGCCGCCGTTGGCGCCGCGGCTGAGGATGAACAGCAGGTCCGAGAGGCGGTTGAGGTAGCGCACCACCTCGGGATTTCCGTCCTCGACGAGCAGCGCGCGCCGCTCGGCGCGGCGGCAGATCGTGCGGCAGACGTGCAGGTGCGCGGCCGCCGGTGTTCCGCCCGGCAGGACAAAGGACTTCAGCGGCTCGAGCGTCTTGTTGACCTCGTCACATGCCTCCTCGAGCCAGCTCACCTGCCCGGGGTCGACCCGCAGGCGCTCGCGGTCGCCGCCATGCGGAACCGACAGGTCGGCGCCGACGTCGAAGAGGTCGTTCTGGACGCGGCGCAGCCGCTCCGCGTCGCTCGCAGGCAGATCGGGCACCGTCAGCGTCAGGCCGATGTGCGCGTTGAGCTCGTCGACGTCGCCGTAGGCCTCGATCCGCGGGTGGTTCTTCGGCACGCGGCTCATGTCGCCGAGGTGCGTCTCGCCGGCATCGCCGAGCTTGGTGTAGATGCGTGTGAGATTGACCGTCATAGTCGTGTCAACGGTACACTGGCGCCGTTCATTGGCCGGTGGTGAAGGGAAGTCGGTGCAAACCCGACGCGGACCCGCCACTGTGACCGGGGAAGTCGTCCGTACGTGCTTGCCGTGCAAGCGCAGCCACTGGGCCTCGTCTGAGGACCGGGAAGGCGCGGAAGGGTAGGCCCGGGAGCCAGGAGACCTGCCTCCGGCCAGCAGCCCCGTACGCCTCGTGGAAAGGCTGGCTCATGCCGCGACGTTCGCTGTCCCTGCTCTGTGCAGGACCCCTGCTCCTGCTGTGCCTGCCGGCGCTCGCCGCGGCCGCGCCGGCCGACGTCACCGTCCGGGTCGAGGGCACGGCCGCGACGCTCGTACCGCGGACTCAGGTCCGCACCGACACCCGCACGATCAACAAAGACGGCCAGCCCGACCACACCTGCACCGGCACGAGCGCCGCCGGCGCACTCGAGCAGGCGACCGGCGGCGACTGGGACGGCAGCTTTTTCAGCGGCCTCGGCTACACCGTCGAGCGCATCCGCTCCGAGGCCCACGTCTTCCCGGAGCCCGACTTCTTCAGCCTCTGGGTCAACAACCGCGGATCGTCGATTGGGATCTGCCAGACCGAGCTGGAGCAGGGCGACGAGGTGCTGTTCTTCGTCGCTCGCTGCGAGGTCGGCCCGCCGCCAACGTTCCCCTGCCTGAATCCGCCCGTGCTGCCGCTCGGCCTGTCCGCGCCGCGCACGGTCAGTCCGGGCACGCCGTTTCGCGTCAGGGTCGTCGAGTACGCCGAGGACGGCACGCCGTCGCCCGCGGTCGGGGCAGCCGTCGCCGGCGGCGACGCCGTCGCCACCACCGACGCCGGCGGCAACGCGACAATCGTGATCGGTGCGGGCGGCGAGCGCACGCTGCGCGCGACAAAGGCCAACCGCGCCCGGTCGGCGTCCGAGCCGGTGTGCGCGACGACCGGCAGCGACGGCCTGTGCAAGAGCGTCGCGGCGCCCGCGCGCGACCTGACGGCGCCGATGGCCAGCATCCGCGGCATCGTCGACAACAAGCGCTATTCGCGCAGGAAGGCGCCGCGCCGGCTGCGCGCGCACGTCGCCCCCGACCCATCCGGCCTGCTCGCGGTCAAGCTGCGCCTGACGCGAAACGCCGGCGGCGGCCGCTGCTCGTACTTCAGCGGGCGCTCGGAGCGCTTCCGCCGCGGCCGCCTCATCGACGGCAGCCGCTGCGGCGCCAAGCGCGGTCACTGGTTCGGCGTCGGCGACCGCCAGGACGTCGACTACCTGCTGCCCAGACGCCTGCCGCGCGGGCGCTACGTGCTCGACGTCAACGCGATCGACAAGGCCTACAACCGCGACGACAAGCGCGAGCGCGGGCGCAACCGCGTCGTGTTCTATGTCCGGTAGGAGCTCCCGGCTCGCACTGCTGTGCCTCGCCGCCGCCGCACTCGGCGGCTGCGGGGTCGGACCGGGAGAGGGGGCGGGCTCCGATGTCCACCTGACGGTGACGCGCGACTTCGGCGCCCGCGAGCTCGTCGCGCTCGACAAGGCGAAGACCGCCGGCTCGGATACCGCCATGCGCGCGCTGCAACGCAACGTCGACGAGGTCCGCACGCGCTACGGCGGCGGCTTCGTGCAGGAGATCGACGGCGTCGCCGGCGGCCGCCGCGACGGCCGCCCGGTCGACTGGTTCATCTACGTCAACGGCATCCAGACCGATGAGGGCGCCGCGGGCATCGATGTGCACGACGGCGACCGCATCTGGTGGGACCACCACGACTGGGGCGCGACCCCCGACATCCCCGCCGTCGTCGGCTCGTTCCCGGAGCCGTTCCTGCACGGCACCGGCGGGCGCCGCCTGCCGGTGCGCGTCGAGTGCTCGGCTGCGCAGTCGGCGCAGTGCGACACCGTCGCGAGCAAGCTGACGAAGCTCGGCATCGTCGCCGGGCGCAGCAATCTCCTCCGCACTCCCACTGCCAAGACGCTGCGCGTGCTCGTCGGTCCGTGGAAGCGGCTGCGCGGACGCGACGCGGAGGCCGACAGCATCGACGCGGGCCCGCGGTCGAGCGGCGTCTTCGCCCGCTTCGAGAACTCCGGCGACGAGCTCGTCGTGCTCGACGAAGGCGGACGACCCGCTCGCACGCTCGTAGCCGGCGCGGGGCTCGTCGCGGCCACGAAGGCGGAGGACCGCGCGCCGGTCTGGTACGTCACGGGGACCGACGACGCCGGCGTCGCGAGCGCCGCGCGCGCCTTCGACGAGTCGGCGCTCAGCGACCGCTTCGCGCTCGCGATCGCAGGCGACCTGCCGGTCCGCGTGCCGCTCACCGAGCAGGCGCCGTGATGGCGCTCGAGCGCGGCGCGAGCCCCCTGCACGCCGCGCGCGCGCCGGTCGCCGCCGCCTACGCGATCGCGCTTGTCAGCGCGGTGCTGCTGTTCGAGCACCCGTTGGCGCTCGTCGCCCTCGGCATCGCGATCCTCGGCGCGGGCATCCTCGCGGGCGCCGGGCGCTCGCTGCTGCGCGGCGCGCTGTTCGGCGTGCCGTTCGCGCTCGTCATCGCCTGCATCAACCCGCTCGTCGTGCGCGAGGGGCTGAACGTCGTGCTGCGCCTCGGCGAGATCGGCCCGCTGGGCCGCCTCGACATCACGTCCGAGGCGCTGGTCTTCGGCGCCATCCTCGGCATGCGCGCGCTGCTCGTCATGCTCGCCGGCGGGGCGCTCGTGGCCGCGACCGTCGACGCCGATGAGGTCCTGCGGCGCTTTCGCCGCATCTCGTCGCGCTCGGCGCTGACC
>JALZJA010000075.1 GCA_030860005.1 Actinomycetota bacterium | reverse complement strand
GTGAAGCGATTGCGGTCGAAGTCGTCGATCAGCCCGAGGATCTTCTGACGCTCACGCTGCAGGTGCCTGTCGTAGAGCTTGCGGTGCCGCGGATGCAGATCCACCGCGAGGGCCTGCTCCTGCTTCGCCGGGAGGTCGCCGGCCACCAGCTCCTTCGTGCGGCGCTTGACGAGCGGCTTGATCCTGCGCCGCAGCCGCGCGAGCTGGTCGGCATCGCCGCGGCGCTCGATCGGCCGCGCGTACTCGTCGGCGAACCGCTTCGGATCAGGGAACAGCCCGGGCGCCGTGATCGACAGCAACGACCACAGCTCCATCAGGTTGTTCTCCATCGGGGTGCCGGTGATCGCCAGCTTGAACGGCGCGCCCAGCTCACGAACGCAGCGATACGTCTTGCCCTGGTGGTTCTTGACGTACTGCGCCTCGTCGAGGAGCAGGCCGGCCCAGGCCACCGTGCGGTAGGCGTCGGCTTCCAGCCGGAACAGCGTGTACGTCGTGACCACGACATCGGCGGCGGCGACCTCGTCGATCGTGCGGCCGGATCGCGCCAGCGTGTCGGCGATCGCGTCGACCGTGAGCCCGGGGGCGAAGCGCGCCGTCTCCGCCACCCAGTTGGACACGACGCTGGTCGGAGCGACGACCAGGAACGGGCCGATGCCCGGGTCGCGTTCGCGGGCGTGGCAGATCAGGGCGAGCGCCTGCAGCGTCTTGCCGAGCCCCATGTCGTCGGCGAGGATCCCGCCGAGCTCGAGCTCCCACAGCGACGCCAGCCAGCCGAACCCCTCGCGCTGGTAGGGGCGCAGCCGCGCCGCCAGCGTCGGCGGCGGATCGCGCTCGTCGAGCGCGTCGAGCTCGAGCAGCGCGCCGACCTGCCGCTGCCACGCCTGCGCCTGCTCGGTCACGACGCCGAGCGCGGCGAGCTCGGCCCAGAGCCCGGCCTGGTAGCGGCTGATCCGCAGCGGCGCCGACGGCGACTCCGTCAGCTCCCTTGCCTCCTCGATCAGCTGTCGCAACGACTGCAGCCGGGGTGCGAGCAGCGAGAAGTGAGCGCCGTCCGCGAGCAGCACGTGCGAATCGCCGCTCGCGAGCGCCACGAACACCTCGGCGAACGGCAGCTCGCGACCGTCGACGCTGATCGTCACGCCGAGGTCGAACCAGTCACGCTCGCCTGCGATGTCGGCGGTGGACACCCCGATCGTGAGCGAGTCACCGACGTCGCGGTAGTCCGCGGGCCGTCCCTCGATCTCGACCGTGACGCCCGTCAGCTGCGCCAGCCGCGGCAGCCCCTCCGTCGTGAACCGCATGCTGTCGAGGCCGGTGAGCGCAACCGCCGGGGCATCAGCGGGGCGCCCGGCGCCGTCGAGCAGGCCGAAACGCTCGAGGTCCGTCCCGGTGAGCTCGGCGTCGGCGAGGATCGCGCGCTCGGCGGCGAGATCGCGAAACCCCGGGCCGGCGCCGCCCGAGCCGAGCGCTGCGCGCCGCGTCGTCGCGCCGACCTGATAATTCCAGCCCCATTCGGCCTCGACGACATGGTCGGCCCCGTAGCTCGCGCGCAGCGCGAGCGTCGGCGCAGAGACCTCGGGCGGGGCGAACGAGCCGTCCGAGGACGTGACCGTGGCGACGTTGCGCAGCGCCGGGCAGAGCTCGTCGGTGAAGCGATCGAGCTCGCTCGGCGGGATCGCCAGCCGCTCGCTGGCGAGGACCATCCGCCGCAGCTGCGGCGCCGCCGGCTTCGCGAGGCGCACCAGTCGCAGCCGTCGGCTGTCGAAGTCCTGACCGGCGCTGGCTTCGGCGCGCTCGGCGCACACGACGCCGTGTCCGCTGCCACCGAGGAACAGCAGCGGCTCGAGGCCGTCCCCGTCCCCGCCGTAGCCGTCGACGCGGAGCACGGCGGCCACGAGCGACCCCTGGTCGCCCTGGCGCGTGACATCGAGGAGCAGCTCACCCTGCTGGTGGCAGCGCACGTCGCCGAGCTCCGGGCGCGCGTGGACGAGCTTCAGCCCGAGCCGGGACCCCTCCTCCAGCAGCGACCACAGCTGGGGGCTGTCGCAGCCGCTGAGATCGAGCGTCCTGTCACCACCATAGTGGTAGTGGTAGGCGACCCGTCCCTCCCGCGCGCGGTGGACGGCGTACAGCTCGCGGACCAGCGCCAGGTGATCGGCGCGATAGTCGCCGCTCTGGACGTGCCACGAATCCAGCCCGGACCACGTCAGCGAGCCGTTGACCCAGCCGCCGCGCGCGCCAGGTCGCATCAGGCGTGCCATCAGCCGGGGTGCGCCGCGGCCCGGGAAGCCATTCGCGTGCAACGCCAGCTCGATCGCGAGCGGATTGCCGGCCGTCTGCGGCGCCGGAGCGTCGATCAGCGCGCGCAGCGGCTTCTCCCAGGACGGCGGCTGTGCCGCGGTTGCGACCTTGCGCACCGGGTACCGGTCGCGTACCGCCCGGCCGGCCCCGCGGCCGTCGATGGCGGCGATCACGATCGCCGCCACGTGCTTGCAGTTGTATCCGATCGGACAGGTGCATTCGCCGTCGTCGAACGCCAGCGCGCCGTCAGGATCGGCGGCGAAGAACGCGGCCGTGTCGTACAGCGCGCCCTGGCCGACGACCGATCCCATCAGCGTGTCGGCGTCCGGATCCCAGTTGATCGCGACTACCCTGTTGCGCGCGTAGCCGCGCCCGCGCTTGAAGGACGACTGTCCGACGACCGCCTCGACCTCGGCCAGCTCGACATCGCTCAGCTCTGCGATCGCACCCAACACGAGGCGCAACGTACCCCTCGCCCCGGACCGCACCACGCGGATAGCGGACCTCGGCGCTGGTGCAAGTGCCGATCGGCCGCGCCCTGACCCGCGCACCGCTGCCAGCCCGTCCCGGCGAGTGTGATGATCGTATGCGCCGCGTCACGACCACGACCCCGACGACACGTTCGAGGCCGCTCAGCGCGACGTCGCAGCCCGAGCGCCCCAGCGTGTCCGCGTTTCTCAGCGACCTCGCCGCCACCGCGTAGCCGCCGAGACACCGGCGCCGTCGATCGAGCAAGGCGAGCTGGCGGGCTGCGAGCGCCAAGTCGGCCGGGCCCTCGGGCGGCCCCGCTGGCGCGCGGATCGTTTGGGCACTGAGGCCGTTCTCGATGCTAATCGGCGCAGGCGCCGTCTCCGAGGATGTCGCGGGCGGTGATGCCCCCGCTCGGCAGGCGAATCGCCTCCGGCTCCTCGGGTCACGTGCTCAGACAGTCATGTCGTGTCAAGGCTGTCTGGACATCTCGAGGTCCGGTGTCGAGGTCCGGGACGCGGCTTGCCGTCCGCCGGCTGTGGTCGCTCTCCATACGGCGCAAGTGTCACGGAACCGCCCGGCATGACAGCCCGCGGCAAGCACGTCCGGCTATGAGTGTGAACGCGCCAACAAGCCCGAGCGGGGAACCTTCACGGGCGGTCGGACAGATACGGGGAAATGCCAATGGCCCTGAGCGATCCACCCAGCAGTGCCGATCCGACCACCGCGGAGAGCTTCGGGGATCTCTTCGAGGCGCACGCCCGCGCGATCTACAACTTCTGCTTTCGCCGCACGGCCGACTGGTCGGTGGCCGAGGATCTCACCTCGGCGGTCTTCCTCGAGGCGTGGCGTCGTCGCGG
>JALZJA010000058.1 GCA_030860005.1 Actinomycetota bacterium | reverse complement strand
CGCACGAGGTGGAACTCGAATCTCCCGAACTATTAGAAGGCGGTGACGACGAATGAGCCAGAACACCAATCCCATGGGCAACCCGCGCGTCCGCGTCACCACGCCCAGCGTGCGGGTTCCCGGAGCTGGTGCGCAACGGGACAGTGGTGACCTCCCCCAACCGCGCGATCCAGCGCGAGTGTCGCTCGCGCCCTTGGATCCAGTTGTCGCGCTCAAAGGGCTGCTCGCAACGCCTCCGTCCGCCGACGAGGACGGCGCTAAGTAGCCTGCCGATAGGTCAGCCGGCGTCCGCCGACCTGCCGACCAAACATCGCCATGCGCTCGCTGTCGCTGAGTCCGCGCGTGCTGTAGCGGTAGTCGAACTCCGCGAGGTAGCGGTCAAGGTGTTCGCGGCTCACGCGGTGATGCGTGCCGTCGATGCTGCGCTTGAGCTGCGAGAAGTAGTTCTCGGCCTGGTTCGTTGACACGTCGCCCCGGACGTACTCGCCCTGAACGTGGCTGACGAAGGAGTGCTCCGCGAAGTTGCCGACGATCTTGCGGTAGTGCGTGCCCGCGTCAGTGTGCAGATGGGTAGCCGGTTGATCGACGTGCTCATCGAGCACGGCGCGCAGGTTGTCACCGCTGACCTCCGGCACCACCCGTGACCGAACCTCTCCGGTCTCGCGAGAGACCAGCGAAACCACGGCGGTCTTGTCCGCGAAGCGCTGCTTCGGATCCAAGCTCGTCTTGCGCGGGTTCGTGCCGCCGTGGCGGTTGCGCATCTTGCCGCCGACCCACGTCTCGTCCGCGACGACGCGACCGGACAGCAGTCCAGCCATGGGGTCGCGCTCCATCGCAAAACGGACACGGTGAAGCATGTGCCAGGCGGACTTTCCGGTGAGGCCGTACTTGCGCTGAATCTCGCGGGCCGCGACACCGTTCTTTGACGCGCACATCTCAAACACTACGAAGATCCACGTCCGAACCGGGATCTTCGTCCCGTGGAAGATCGTGCCCGTCAGGACTGAGAACTGCTTGCGGCACGCGGCACACTTCCACACGCGGCGCTGAGATGCGCTGCCGGTGCGCGTCGGGCGCGTCGAGCCGTTCGTCGGGGTGAGGAAGTACATCTTCTCGGCGCTGCCGCAGTGCGGGCAGACCGGAGTGTCGCCCCAGCGCAGATCCTCAAGAAACTTGTAGGCGTCGGCCTCGGTGCGAAGCTGCTCCGAGAGGGTGAGGATGTTGGGCGCGTCCATGCACCTAATCTTGACTTAGCGGCGTGGGTTTGTCAAGTCACACGTTGCCAGGTTTGCAGCACGTGAAGCCGACGCCCTCGAGCACTCTGTCCCATGCCGCACCCATCTGATCGAGCTCCTCAGGCGTGAAGCGATCCAGGAACATCGCGCGCACGCCGGCGAGGTGCGTGGCCCGCGCCTCGCGCAGCTTCTGGCGGCCGGCCGGCGTGAGCTTGGCGAACGCCCCGCGGGCATCGTCGTCGCAGGCGACGCGCTCGAGCAGCCCCTCGCGGGCAAGCCGGTCGACGAGCCGCGTCAAGCCGCTGCGGCTCAGCAGGATCGAGGAGGCGAGGTCGCACATCCGCATGCGCTCGTCCTCGGAGTCGGCGAGATACATGAGCACCTCGTAGGAGCTGAGCTGAAGCCCATGGGCGGCCTCCAGCTCGGCATCAAGCGCCTTGGCGAGAGCGGCATGCACGCGCAGCAATCCGCGCCAGGCGCGCAGCTCCTGCGCGGTCAACAGCCTGAGAGGAGGAGGATTTGTCATCGTGCTCATGGGATAACACCGAGGATAGAAGCTTCTGGTTGCGTGCTCAACAACTGTGGCTATATTGTTGCACAGTCAACTATTTGCTCTGTCGGAGATCGTCCATGCACGCGCTTGAAGGCCTGCACCACATCACCGCCATCACCGCCGACGCGCCTCGGAACGTCGACTTCTATGCGCGCCTGCTGGGCCTGCGCTTCGTCAAGAAGACCGTCAACTTCGACCGTCCGGACGTCTATCACCTCTACTACGCCGACGAGCACGGGACCCCTGGATCGGTGCTGACGTTCTTCGAGTTTCCGGATGCGGCGCGGTGCCGCCATGGCGAGGGGATGCCGTACTCGATCGCGTGGCGCGTCGCGAGCGCGGAGGCGCTGGGGTTCTGGAGCGAGCGCCTCGCCGAGGAGGGCGTCGCCACCACGCGCGGCGAGGACGGCTCGCTCGAGTTCGCCGACCCCGAAGACCTCGAGCACGTGCTGATCGTCGACGACGTCCCCGACGCGCCGCTCGTCGCGGACGCCCCCGATATCCCGGCCGAGCACGCGCTGCAGGGCTTCGCGGGGGTGCGCGCCCACGGCTCGCGGCCCGGCGCGAGTGCTGCGCTGCTCGAGGCGCTCGGCTTCGCTCCCACCGGCGCGGCGAGCTGGGAGCTCGCGGGCGACCAGCGG
>JALZJA010000049.1 GCA_030860005.1 Actinomycetota bacterium | reverse complement strand
GCGACAAGCTACCGCACTCACCGGACAGAACGTCGTGACTACACCCGGCGGCCCAAGAACAGCCACGAGCCCAGCAACCACGCGACATCGCGGCCCATCAGCCACCCCTCAACGAGGGGAACTTCGGCCTAGCGGGCGAGCACGTCGGAACGATCATCTCGACAGCTTGAGCGCCGTCGACCGTCACGCAGGCACGACCCCGAGGAGAACCTCATGACGGACAACGATCCCCTCTACGCGTCGAAGGACGTGCCGTCGGCGCTCATGCGCCAGACGCTGCTGGACCGCGAGCTCGTCCGGCCGGCGACCGACCGCCCCGTGATCCGTCTGCTCCCGTGGCTGCACGTCGTAACGATCGGCGGGCGATCGATCATGGACCGAGGCCGCGACGCGATCCTGCCGCTCGTCGACGAGCTACGCGCTGCGCTCGGTGCGCATCGGATGCTGATCGCGACCGGCCCGGGCGTCCGCGCCAGGCATGTCATCGGCGTCGCGCTCGACCTCGGGCTGCCGACAGGCGTGCTCGCCTCGCTGGCGTCCACAGACGCTGAGCAGAACGGCCACATCATCGCGGCGCTGCTCGCCGAAGACGGTGTCTCGTACCTGCCGCACACGAGCGTCGGCCACCAGCTCGCCGTCTACCTCGCTGCGAGCCCGGCTGCCGTCTGCAACGGCTTCCCACCGTACGAGCTGTTCGAGTTCCCGCCTCAGGTGGGAAAGATTCCGCCGCACCGGACGGACACCGGAGCGTTCCTCCTCGCGGACGCCTTCGGGGCCGCGAGGGCTATCTACGTCAAGGATGTCGACGGCGTGTATACGTGCGACCCGGCGACCGCAGACGAGGGCGAGGCCGAATTCATCGCGCGCATCAGCGCAACTGAGCTGCTCGCGATGGACCTCCCCGCCCTGCCGATCGACCGCCTGGTGCTCGAGCTCATGGCCAACGCCAAGCACCAGAGAGAGATCCAGATCGTCAACGGGCTCACGCCAGGCAACGTCACGAAGGCGCTGCGTGGCGAGCACGTCGGGACGATCGTCCACGCGGATGTCGACCAGTAGTCACGGTGCGGGCCCGAAGCCCGCGCCGCGCATGATCGCGAGGGTCGGGGACAGCGCCAGCCCTTCGACCCACGCCGTCGCCCGCGTCCTGTCGGGCGTCGAGGTGGTGACACACGCGAAGTACGTCACGGCGACCTCGACCCCAGCCGGAAGCTCGATGGCGCGCAACCGCGGGGAACGCGCGGCGACGTCGGTCGCGTACAGCACGGCGGCATCAGCGTCCCCAGCCAGCAGCCGGGCGGCGACGTCATCCACGAGCTGCTCCTCGATGACGACGTTGGCCAGCGCGCGCTCTGCGAACCCGGCGCCGGCCGTCCGCTCCAGACGCGCGAACACCTCGCGCGTGTAGTCGCCGAGCGGGACCCCGGCGACTTCGATCACCAGGCGGCTCCCCGCCGCGGCGAGCACTGAAGCGTCGTGCGCCGGGCTCGCCTCCGGGACCGCCACGACGACGCGGTTGGTCGCGAACGGCCGCGCCGCCTCGACGAAACCCGCGTCGTGAAGCAGTCGCGGGTGCTCCTCGCTGGCTGAGGCGAAGACGTCGGCGCTCTCCCCGGCCGTGATGCGCCGCGCCAGATCGCGGGCGTTCGCGTAGGTGATCTGCAGCTCGTCCGCCGACTCCGCGCCGAGGCGCTCGAACGCCGGCCGAAGCGACCCAGCCGCGAAGATCCGCAGGGCTCCCGTCACTGGCTTGGCGATCGATGAGCGCTGCGGTAGCGAGCGCGCTACGACGTCGCGATGGCAGCGAGGTCGCGTGCCGCCATAGTCGCGGCGTCCGCCGACTCGACTGACTCGGCGATCGCGGACGGCAGCGCGGGCGCGGGCGGTGCCGTCCGGCCGCGCACGCGGATCGTCCCGTGGCCGACAGGGTCAGCTGCGGCGGCCGCTCCGGGGTCCGGGGTGGTCATGGCTTGCCCGGCGCTCGGTCGGGGGGCCTGAGCGAGCAGGCGGATCGTGCCGTGACCGACCGCCCGCGCGAGACGCGGCCGCCGCAGGTTGTCGGAGAAGTTCTGCCGCTGTGGCGGCGGGTCCGGGACGACCGTTGCGCTCACAGCCGCACGGATCTCGCGCATCGCCTGCGCGGTCGCGACCTCGACTTGGTCGGCGGTCTTGCGTTCCACGACGGGCATGGCCCCCTCCCTCTCTGTAGTTCTCGATACCTATGCGTTGCACAAGAGGTCCTATCGCACGGCGTCATCCTAGCTAGGCGTCGCCTAGGTACGTCAATTGATCGGAGTATCCATGCGCATCAAGCGTTTCCGTCTTCTGTCGGTCGCGGTGATCGCGATCGTCCTGGCCCTCGCCGTCTCCGTCTCGGGCGTGCTCGCCCAGCACAAGCCGGCCAGGGCCGGCACGGCCGGGACCTTCATCATCACCGGCAACGTGCAGCACAAGCTACGGCTGAACGTCGCCACCCTCGCCTCGCTGCCCAACCAGCAGAGCGTCACGGTCACGTATCGCGCAGGCGGCACGCCCGAGGAGCACACCTTCACCGGCCCGCTACTGGTTGACGTGCTCGCGAAGGCGGGGCCGAAGTTCGATCCGGCGATCAAGAACGACAAGCTGCGCCATTTCGTCTCGGTCACGGCATCCGTCGCCTACCGAGCGCTCGTGGCCTACGGTGAGATCGACCCGAGCTTCGAAAACAAGAAGGTCCTGCTCGCCGTGACGCAGGACGGCGTCTCGCTCGCCGACCAGGGGCCGCGGCTCGTCGTGCCCGGCGACGGAGCCGGTGGTCGCTACGTGACGGGCGTTGTGAAGGTCAACCTCAACAAGCCGGTCCACTGATTAGGTCCGGGGCGGTTCCGATCCCCGATTGGCCCGCCCTCGCGCCAGGCGAACCGGTCAAGGATTCTTGCCGCCCTCGACGTAGACGAGCCGGCCGTCGGTGAGCCGGTAGACCTGCCCGACCGCCTTGCCGGTGCCGGCGACCTTCTTCTTGCCGAGGCGGACGGTCTTGATCTTGTCGCCCTGCTTGACGACGAGGGTCTGCTGATCGCCCTGGGTGCGCAGCAGCGTGACGTCGGACTTCGTCAGCAGGTCGGTGAGGTTGACCGACTGAAGCGCAGCGAGCAGGAACGCGACTGCCAGCACGATCCCGAGGTCAAACAGGTTGACGAGGCCATCGAGCGGGTCGCCGGCCCGGTCGATCCGGGCTCGCGCGCGCGGCGTGACGCGCGGCCTCATCGCTCCGCGTCCGCCGGTGCCAGGGTCGCCGCGACGTACTCCAGATCGGACAGGTCCTGCGCGTACAGCCGGTCGCGCACAAGCGAGATCGAGAACGCGATCGCACCCACCAACAAACCGACGACCGTCACGCTGAACGCCACACGCAAGTTCTCGGTCAGCGCATTGACGTTTCCGCTCGCAAGCCCCGCCAGCGCAGGCGACAACGGAATCAGCGTGCCCATCAACCCAAGGGCGGGACCGAAGCGCACCAGCATCCGGCTGCGCTCGAGGCGGCGCAACGAGCCCAGATCGAAGTCCGCAAGGCACTTCGCCATCCGATCGCCCGCCCCCGGCCGGCCGTACTGCCCCATGAGCAGCCACAACGTCTCAGCCATCTGCGCGCTCGACGCAAGCGGCAACAGCGCTCGCGCCGCCCCTTCGGTGTCCTCGCGCCCCAGCGCCGCGCGCGCGCTCGCCGACGCCACATCGAGCTTCTCCAAGCTGCCGCGGCGGTGGCGCCGCGACAGCTCAACGACAAACGCGCCTAGGTCGAACAGCACGAAGACCAGCGCCAGCAACGCGGCCGCCAGCACCGGCCAGCGCAGCGCCTCCGCAACCTCAAAGAGCACATCCTCGATGCCCGCAGCAGCAATCATGCGATGCGCAGTGTGCCGCGTCAACGCTCATGAAGCGTGCCGACCGCCGGATGCTCTCGATGAGGATCGTTGGGGGGCGCGGACATCACTGGTTTGTGACGCGGCTCATCCTTCATGCACGCTGACGGCGGCGCTGGTCGTCAGGAGCGCTCGACGACGACGATCGTCGACTTCATCACGGCCGTCGCGGTCTGCCCGGGCTTGAGGTCGAGCTCGTCAGCGGCCTCGCGCGACATCAGCGACACGATCCGGTAGGGGCCGCACGCGAGATCGATCTGGGCCATGACGCCATCGCGCTGGACGTCCACGACGACGCCTGCCATGCGGTTGCGCGCGCTCGATCGCGGGTTGGCGCCTCGCTCGCGCAAGACGCGGGCGAGCTCGGCGGGAGCGAGCACGCGGCGGTTGCCGCGCCGCTCGAAGGCGATGCGCCCGTCGCGCTCCCAGCGACGCAACGTGTCGACGCTGACGCCGAGCGCCTGTGCAGCCACGCCGATCCGGATCCCCTCGTCCATTACGGACACGAGCGTACCGCCTCGGCCACCCGTACCTAGGCAAAACTGCGCCCATGACCCATCCTGCATCGGAAGCCGCGCTGAACTCGGCGGTTGCGCGCGGTCAGGCTGGTGCGTGGCTACGAACGCGACTACGCTTGACCAGCAGCCCATCGCACCATGAGCCAGCTCAACGCCTGATGCCCACCGCCGCGCTGCTCACGATCAGCGACACCCGCTCGGCCGGAGAGCGTGAGGACACGACGACGAACCTCATGGCCGAGATCCTCGCCGGCGCCGGGATCGACGTCGTCGCGACCCAGCTCGTGGCCGACGAGCACGACGACATCGCTGCGGCGATCGTCGAGTTCGCCGAGCAGGCCGACCTCGTCCTGACCTCGGGCGGCACCGGCCTCGCGCCACGTGACGTGACGCCCGAGGCCACGCTCTCCGTGCTCGATCGCGAGGCGCCTGGCATCGCGGAGGCGATGCGCGCCGAGACCGCCCGCCACCAGCAGCTGTCCTGGCTGTCGCGCGCCGTCGCCGGCCAGCGCGGCACGACGCTCATCGTCAACCTGCCGGGGAACCCCAAGGCCGTGCGCGAGTGCCTCGACGTGCTCGTCCCATTGCTCACCCACGCGCTGAAGCTCAGCGCGGGCGGCGACCAGCACGGCTGAGGCTGGGCGCGCTGAGCACGATCAGGGCTGGAAGCGGTCGGCCGAGATCCCGACCCGCTTGGAGAACGGGCTGTCGAACACGCCGGTGGCGTTGAACCGACGATGCACGTCCTGCCAGTCGGCGTAGTGCGGGTACATCGACTCGACGAAGCCGTGGCTGCCGGTGAGCGTGTTGAGCTGACCCCAGTGCGGTCGGCCGGCGAGCTCGTACAGGGCCTCCTCGTAGGCGGTGGTCAGCTCGAGCGCGCCCCCGGCGCCGTTGAGCTGGATGAGCTCGATCATCATCGTGTCCGCACCGCTGCACATCGACAGGTACGCCGGCGAGGCCTTGACGAAACGCAGCGCGATCGGCGCGCTCTGGTAGACGGCGCCGAGGCGCCGGTGCTCGTCGGCGACCTCGAAGATCCGCTCGACGGCGTCGATGTGGCGGCCGTCGATCGGCACGCCGACCTCGGCTGAGAGGGCCGGGACGAGGTTCGCGTTGCCGATGTTGAAGACCTTGTAGCTGACGTTGTCGTACTCGTCCTTGACGAGCGCCTTCATCGCGCTCTCGAGCAGCATCGGCGACAGACGCGGCCACAGGTGCAGCACGAGGTTGAGCACGCGCGACGTGAACGGAATCTTCGCCAGCAGCTCGACTGCCCAGTTGCGCATGCGCTTATCCCACGGCTTGCCGCTCGGGTTGGAGACGGGATTGCGCGTCGTGACGAGGCAGGGGTACTCGTGCGACCTGATGTAGGGGCTGAAGACGAGCTCGTAGTGGTCGTTGTCGCGCAGCACGGCCCCGTCCTCGAGGTCGGCGCGCACCTTCGACCACGGGTGCATCTCGCGGACCTCGCGCAGATGGAACTTCTCGCGCACCTCGACGAGCGCCGTGCATATGACGCCCATGCAGCCCACGCCGACGGCGACGGCGTCGAAGAGGTGGTCGTCCTGGTGCAGGGTGCGCTGGTCGCCGTGGTCGGCTTCGTAGGCCGCGCGATCGGTCGGCCCGTCAGAGCGTTCGACGCGGTGGACGCGGCCGCCGCTGGCAACGAGGTCGACGGAGTGCACGAAGTCGTTGAGCGGGCCATACGCCGTCCCGGATCCGTGCGTAGAGGTCGACATCACACCCGCGATCGTCTGACGGTCGTAGCCGCCCATCTGCGACAGCGCAAGCCCGTTGCGATCCAGGTAGGCGTTGAGCGCTGAGATCCGGATGCCGGCCTCGGTCCGCACGAGCGTGCGCCCGGCCCACTCATCGCGCAGGAAGTCCGGCTCGGGCGCCGGCACGCGCGCCAGCTTCTTCGTTTCCATCAGGTAGCCCTCGGTGAGCGCGGCGTCCGACCACGAATGGCCCGAGCCGACGGCGCGAGCGGTGACGCCGTGATGCTCGGCCTCGGCCACGACCTGCGCGACCTCGTCGATCGTCTCCGGCTCGTAGATCCGCAGCGGGGTGATCCGCTGGTTGCCGAGGTGGTTCTTCCAGGCCGTGCGGACCTTGTAGTTCCTCACGGGCGGCGCTCCGCGATGAGCGAGCCGCCGCCGACGCCCGTTGCGGTGAGCACGGCAACGTCGCGCATGATGCGCAGATCGAACATCCCGCCCGGGTTGTGGCGCGGATGCCACAACGCCCGCGGCGCCTGCTCGGGACGGTCTTGGTAGTCGCCGGGCCCGAAGCGCCGGCCCCGCTCGAGCACGCACACCTTCCAGCCCCGTTCAGCCAGCCGGTAGGCCGCGATCCCACCTCCGAAGCCGGAGCCGACGACCACGGCGTCGTAGGCACGCTCCATGGCGCCACCCTACCGGCGCGAAGCGAGAGCGGTCGGGAATCTGCGCTGGTAGACGCGGCGCTCAGGCCGTCGCTGCTCGCCGGGCCGACGGGCCGTCGGCGAGCGCCCACGTCGCGAGCCCGACGACGCCGGCCGCGAGCAGGACGGCTCCCCACGCCCCGACCGCGTCGGCGATGACGTGCGTCCCGACGAACGCGCCGAAGTACAAGACGAGCAGCGCAGCCGTACGGCCGCTGCCTGCCGTGCGGCGCCAGCGCAGCGCGCACCATGCCGCGGCCGCGACGAGGACGAGGCCGCCCAGCGGTCGTACCCCCGTCGCCTGCGCGACGCCGAAGCCCAGCAGCAGCGAGCCGGCGGCGACCGGCCACGTCATCTCGCTCATCGGACGTGCACGGTAGCGCCGCGGAGCTCAGCGCCAGCGCCGCTCGGCGCGACGGCGGTCGTTTCGTACGACCTCCTCGCCGGCAGGCGTGAGCCGTAACGCGGGATAACCGTCGACCGTCAGCTCCTCGACGAGCGAGCCCTCCTTGGAGATCGCGATCCACTGGAGCACCTGAGAGACGTTCACCCGTCGCTCCCCCGCCAGCGCGAGCAGCTGCGCGTGCGCGACCGGCTTCCCGTTCGCGGACCACAGCGCGCTGAGCATGAAGTCACCGACGGGGGACCTGCGTTGATCGTCGCGCCTGTCGCCCAGCTCGTTCACGTCATCGCCCTCGGGATCACGGTCGCCCGGTCATGATGCCCTCCCCGAGGTGTCGGCACGCCGATGGCGGTTGCCCCGCGGGGTACGCGGACCGAACAGAGTCACGTGCGTGCCGCCGAAGGAGAGAGGACACCGTCGAGGTCAAGGCTCTTGAGCGGCTGGGCAACAAAGTGCAATCAATCAAGCAATCGGGGCGCCCGGATTTGAACCGGACAGGAGACGCGACGTACGCGCGTCTTGCCTGCTATTCGTGGGGTTCCGGTGTCGTGAGATCACCTGAGATTCGCTCAGAATGTGCCCATATTGTGCCCACGTTGCTCGCGCAACTACTGCGATCGAACGCCGCGCGGACCATCTCGACCTCATGCGGACTCGGCGCGTAGTCCGCATAGAGCAGCGTCGTCGCTATGTCGCGATGCCCCATCCACTCCTGCAGCGTGCGCATCGCGACGCCAGACGCGGCCATGCGCGTACCGAATGTGTGGCGCAGGTCGTGGAATCGGTGCGTCGTGTCCAGCCGCGCCGCCCTCAAGGCGGCGCGCATTCGGCGCGTGACGTTCGACTTGGCGAGCGGACCGCCCGTTGCCGGATGAGCGAACACGAGATCGCCGTCGCCGCGCCATCTGCTCGCCTGGTGCAGTCGCTCCAGTTCGCCGGCCACTTCGTCGGCCAGCGGCTCGCTGCGCGTCGAGCGGCGCGACTTGGGCGTGCCGAACTCACCACGTACGTAGTTGCGCCTGACGCGGACGCGGCCCGCGATCCAGTCAACGTCGGACCACCTGAGCGCCATCAGCTCGCCCTTGCGCAATCCGGTCATCGCAGCCGTGCGGTACAGCGCCCGGTCGATCGTCTGGAACATCCCGGGACGCGCGTTGGCGATGAGCGCATCGACCTCATCGAGCGTCAGGAACCGGACCTCCGAGCAGTCGGGCACCACGGGGAGCTCGATGCCCTCACATGGGTTCGTGGCCGCCCAGCCGCGCTGCGGCGTCTTCGCGAAGGCGAAGAGCGCCGAGAGCGTCGCGACGATGTTCCGGATCGACTTTGGCGCTAGCCGCTTGCCATCGAGCGCGGCCACGAGGTCGCGCACGTCCTCGGGCCGGATGGCGTCGAGCGTACGGCCCGCGAAGAACGGAGCGAGGTGCACGCGAACCTCGCTCTCGATGTTCTGCCGCGTGGACGACTTGCGGCCCCGGCGCTCGGCATGGGCGAGGTAGTGGCGCGCGGCC
>JALZJA010000047.1 GCA_030860005.1 Actinomycetota bacterium | reverse complement strand
GGGCGCGAGCAGCGGGTTCGTCATGAGCTGCGAGAACGCATGCAGTCCGACGAGGCGGCCGACCATCGACGGCAGCACCGAGTTGGGGCGCCGGTCCTCGGCGAACAGCCCGACGTAGAACTCGAGGTTGTTCACGTCGCCGTCGTAGAGATCGCGCAGCCCCCTGCGAACCTCGAGGTCCGAGGTGATCTGGTCGAAGCTCGTGACCTTCGGGAACTTGCAGTACGGACGGTAGGCGTTGAAGCGGTCAAGCCCGACCTTGCGGCCCTCCGCGATGCTCGGCACCTCGGTCTTCTCAAGCAGCCACGGATCCGTGTTGCGTAGCCCGACTCGCCCGGCTCGCTGGTTCGACGAATCCTCGAAGACCTGGCCGAGGCCGTGTTCGATGAGAAGTTGCATCTGAAACAGCGTGTCCCTGAGCTTCAGCGGCTTGTCGCCGATGACGAGCTGCGACGGGATCAGGCTGTGCCAGCGGTAGAGCAGGTTGAACTCGACCGCAACCCAGTTGGGCCGCATCCAGCGCTCCTTGCCGAACCGGTTGGGATCGAACTTGAACCGGAAGTGGTACGGCGCGATGTGGTTGATGTACTCCTCGATGACGACCTTGATGAGCAGCACCGTCAGGATGTTGCGCGCGGTCCCGAACAGCCGCTCGCTACGGGCGACCGGGTCTGCCGGCCAGGCGCTGGACTTCGCGTACATCTCGGCGAGCTCGCGCGCGATCCGGTTGTGCTCGCGCAGGAAGAGCACGTTGAGCATCGCGTAGCCGATCTGCGCGTTGGACGAGTCGCTGCCCATCGCGAAGAGCCGGTCGCGCTGCTCGGCGGAGATGTTCTTGAAGCCCAGCGGCTGCAGCCCGGGCACCGTCGTGAACTCGGGCTTCATCTCGCCGTTCTCGCAGAGAAACGGCGGGAACTCCTCATCGCCGATGAGCTGTGACTTCAGCAACCCGTCACCGTCCTGCAGCGGGGTGCGCAGCATCGCCGTGATGTCGTTGTTCATGCCGTACAGCTGGGTGAGGTCGACCTCGTGCGTCGACACGTTCTTCGTGATGTCGCGTAGCGAGTCGTCCTCTTCGTCGCGCTTGCTGCGCAGAAAGCCGTCCGTGAACCATTGCGCCACGTACGCGAAGAGCACCGTCGACTTCTCGCACGGGATCTCGTCCTCGCGCTCGAACAGCTTGGCGACGTCCTTCACGTCGGGCAGGCCATCCTGCGAGACCGCCGCAAGCGAGCGGGTGTTGTAGGACTTGTCGGTCAGCGTGTCCCACGACGTGTACGGCGCCTTCGTGCTCAGCCGGTAGGGCCGCGGCTCGACCTTCTCGATGCCGGAGTTGATGAGCAGACGGTTGAACGGGCCCTCGAGCGGGCCCTTCTGGATCGCCCGCCACAGCCCGGCGCCATGGGTCAGAGCCCACAGCTCGAGCCTGTTCGCGAGGCCGTCCTTGGACGTGTCGCGCCCGGCCGTCTCGGGCGGCGCGCTGTTGGTGTCCTGCCGTGGCGCAGGGACGCTCATCACCGTTTGAGACACAGCTCCACCTCCAGATCGATCATGTCGCCACGCGCCGGCACGCCTCCCTGGGCAACGAGAGCCGCGCCCGCGCGGGTTGATGCCTGCGCACGTTTGGCGAGCGCGCGCATCGTCAGCCGGTCAGCAGCTGCGCTCGCCGGCGCAGCCCCTCGAGCTCGCGCGCCACCGCGACATCGTGCGCAAGCGTGCCGAGCTCGACCGCCCGCGCGCGGTCGCCCCTGCCCCCGCGGCGCAGCAGCAGCGCCCCATACGCCACCTGCGTCTCGGCCGTCATGAGCACGGCCCCGATGCGCGCGTTCGCTTCGAGCGCGGCCTCGAAGTGCGCCTCGGCATCGCCGTAGTCGTCCATGGCGCCGGACAGCAGGCCGAGATGGCGGTGGGCCGAGCCCCAAGAGGTCGTGTAGATGACCTGGACGTGGCGATCGGCGAACGGCGCCAGCAGGTCATACAGGCGCGCCGCCCGCACGGCGTCGCCCAGCGCCGCGCACGTCTCGGCCAGCAGCGCCATCGTCATGAACCAGAACCAGTCGCGCGGCACCGCGGCGAAGTCCTCCTCGGCGATCGCCTCGAAGCGCCGGCGACCGGCGTCCTCGGCGCCGGTCTCCACGCGGGCGAGCGCGAGCGCGGCGTTCCAGGTCGGCGACGCCGAGCGCCTGTCGATGAGCGCCTCCATCGACGGCAGCAGCTCCACGACCCGGCCCTGCTGGCGGCGCACCGTGAACAGCATCGATGCGAGCGCGCTCATCGCGTGACCGACCTCTGCGCGCCGCGCGAGCTCGAAGGACTCGCGCGCGACGCGCTCGGCCTCCTCGACGTCGCCCGCGAGGTGCGCGAAGACGCCCTCCCAGCCGACGGCGAGGCACTGAAGCAGCGGCTGGCGCAGGTCGCGTCCCAGTGCCACGAGCAACGCGTGATCGCGGCGGGCCGCCTCGACTTGGCCGAGCTCGAGCAGGTCGATGAGGCGCCACTGGTAGGCCTCGGCGGCGAGCGCGCGATGCTCACGCGTCAGCGCCAGCACCTCGTCGATGAGCTCCAGGCGCTCGTCGAGGTGCTCGATGTGCAGCAACGTGACGTGGCGGCTCATGAGCGCCGTCACGAGCGTCTCGACCTCTCCCAGCCGGCGCGCCATCGCGAGCCCGTCGAGGCTGAGCCGGGCGCCGTACTCGTCCTCGGCGCGGAAATGGAGGTTCTCGGCGACGCGGGCCATGAGCCGCGCGCGCAGCAGGCTGTCCTCGGCGGGCAGCGTGTCCAGTGCCTCGGCGATCAGCTGCGGATAGCGCGGATCGATCGCGTTGGCCTCCCAGTAGCGCTCGCCGAGACCGAGTGCTGCGCGGGCCAGCTGCTGCGCCGCCCCGCGCTCGCGGGCGCTCGCGGCGGCTTCGAAGTACGTCTCGCGCGCCGCGGCGTCGCCCGCGCGCCATTGGACCCGCCCCAGCGCGAGCAGGACGTCGCAGCGCTGCGCCTCGTCGCCGCTGTCGTCGTGCGGGAAGGCTTCGAGGGCGCGGCGATAGTGCTCCGCGGACTCCTCGTAGGCCAGCGCGCGCGCCGCCTGATCGCCGGCGAGGACCGCGAAGCGCACGGCCTTGCCGGCGCCGCCCACGGCGCGGGCGAGGAAGAAGTGGTGGGCGAGCTCGCCCAGGCTCGCACCCCGATCGCGCCGCAGCTCGAGCGCCTCGCCGACGGCGAGGTGCTGGCGCAGCCGGCGCGCGCGCGACAGGCGCCCGTAGATCGCGTCGCGGGCGAGTGCGTGGCTGAACGCGAAGCGGTCGACGGCTTCGGCGACCTCCACGACGAGGCCGGCGTCCATCGCGTCCTCCATCGCCTCGATGAGCGCGTCACCGGGCATCTGAAGCAGCGCGTCGACGGTTGCGAGGTCGAACTCGCGGCCGATCACCGCGCCGGCGGTCAGCGCCTCGGCGGTGAGGTCCGAGACCCGTGCGAGCCGGCGCAGGATCACGTCGGACACGCTCTCCGGGACGCCGATCGAGTCGAGCGCCTGCTCGGCCGCCTCCTCGCCGCACTGCACGGCGTCCGCTTCCTGTAACGCGCGCAGTGCTTCCTCGATGAAGAACGGGTTGCCCTCGGTCTTCGTGCGCAGGCCGCGCACGAACGCCGCGCTGGCGTGCGCCGCCAGGCGGGCCGCGACGAGCGCGTCGGTCTCCTCCTCGTCGAGCCCGTCGATCGCGAAGCGGTCGAATCGGCGCTCGCGGCGCAGGTCGGCGATGAGCTCGGCGAGCGGGTGATCGGCGCCGACGTCGACGTCGCGAAAGACGCCCAGCACCATGAGACGGGCGGGGTCCTCGTGGCGCAGCAGGTGGCGCAGGAGCAGCAGCGTCGGCTTGTCGGCCCAGTGCAGGTCGTCGAGGACGAGCAGCAGCGGCCACCTGCGGCCGGCACGGTTGACGAGGGCGACGACCGCCTCGAAGAGCCGGTAGCGCTCGCTCTCCGGATCCTGCGGTCGCGCCTCG
>JALZJA010000027.1 GCA_030860005.1 Actinomycetota bacterium | reverse complement strand
ATCTTCGGCTGGCGATCGGCGGCCATGAACATATGCTCGGTGCGGCACAGGCCGATGCCCTTGGCGCCGAACTCCCGCGCCTTGCGGGCATCCTCGGGGGTGTCGGCGTTGGCCCGCACGCCGAGCTTCTTGAGCTCGTCGGACCACTCCAGGACACGCTCGAAGTCCTCGTTCATCTTCGGCTCGACGAGCGGCACGTCGTCGACGGTGATCCAGCCCGTCGTGCCGTCGATCGAGATGCAGTCGCCCTCTCCGAGGACGGTGTCGCCCACGCGCAGCTGCTTGGCGTCGAGGTCGATGTCAAGCTCGCTCGCGCCGGTGACCGCCGGCCGGCCCATGCCGCGCGCGACGAGCGCCGCGTGGCTGGCCTTGCCGCCCTCGGCGGTGAGGATCCCCTTCGCGGCGTAGAAGCCGGCGACGTCCTCGGCTTCGGTGAACGGGCGCACGAGGATGACCTCGCGCTCGGACGCGGCGGCGTCGACGGCGTCGGACGCACTGAAGACGATCTCGCCCTTCGCGGCGCCGGGCGAGGCGGGCACGCCCGTCGCCAGCACGTCATAGTCGACGTTCGGGTCGAACGTCGGGTGCAGCAGCGCGTCGAGCTTCTCGCAGTCGATCGTCGCGATCGCCTCTGACTTCGTCAGCAGGCCCTCGTCGACCACATCGCAGGCGAAGCGCACGGCGGCCTGCGCGGGCCGCTTGGCGTTGCGGGTCTGCAGCATGTACAGACGCCCCTCCTCGATCGTGAACTCCGTGTCCTGGATGTCCTTGTAGTGCGCCTCGAGCCTTCGCAGGATCTCCATGAGCTGCTCATGGGACTCGGGCAGCACGTCGCGCAGGTCGGCGATGTCGTGCGTGTTGCGCACGCCGGACACGACGTCCTCGCCCTGGGCGTTGACGAGGAAGTCGCCGGACGGCTCCGGTTCGCCGGTGACCTCGTCGCGGCTGAAGGCCACGCCGGAGCCCGACGTGTCGCCCTTGTTGCCGAAGACCATCTGCTGCACGTTGACGGCGGTTCCCCAGTCGTCGGGGATCCGGTTGATGCGCCGGTAGGCAACGGCGCGATCGCCCGTCCAGGAGTCGAAGACCGCGCGGATCGCCTGTTCGAGCTGCTCGCGCGGCTCCTGCGGAAATCCCACGCCGGTCTCCTCCCTGAAGAGCTCGCGAAAGGTCGCGGTGAGCGCCATCAGCGCGTCGACGTCGAGCTCGGTGTCGAGCGTGACGCCGCTGTGCGTCTTGATGTCCGCGATGGCGGTCTCGAAGCGCTCCCCGCGGATGCCGCGCACGACGTTGCCGAACATCTGCACGAAGCGCCGGTAGGAGTCCCAGGCGAAGCGCTCGTTGCCGGTCCTCTCGGCCAGACCGTCGACCGAGCGGTCGTTGAGGCCGAGGTTGAGAACCGTGTCGAGCATGCCGGGCATCGACTCGCGCGCGCCCGAGCGCACGGAGACCAGCAGCGGATCGTCGGGGTCGCCGAGCGTCTTGCCCGCGGTGGCCTCGAGACGCGCGAGCGCCTCGTCGACCTCGCCTTCCATCCCGTCCGGGACCGACTGTCCGTTCCCCATGTAGGAAACGCACGCCTCCGTGGTGATCGTGAATCCCGCCGGGACGCGGTCAGCGCCCAGGATGCGCGTCATCTCGGCGACGTTGGCCCCCTTGCCGCCGAGGAGGTTGCGCATGTCCTTCGATCCTTCGGCGAAGTCGTACACCCATTTCGTACTGGTAGCGACTTCCATGGCGGGCGATCCTACAGTGGCGCAGCCGCTCGAAGGCGGACATGCGCGTGGTGCTCGAGCGTCTCGGAGATGGCACGTTCTGCCTGGCGCAGCGCGAGCACACTCGCCCGAGGAGTATCGGCGAGCGCGGCGCCGAGGGCGCCGGTCATGAACGCATGCGCCTCCTCGCCGAGCGCGAAGCCCGACGCCTCGCAGGCGCTGCACACGACGCCGCCGGCGGCGCCGGAGAACGCGGCGAGGTGGTCGGCCTCGCCGCACGAGGCGCAGGCCGCAAGCTGCGGCGCGAGGCCGGCGGCGAGCAGGAGCTTGAGGCGGAAGGCGAGCTGGTTTGCGTGCGTCGCGTGGGAGCTGTCGCCGGCGGCGCCGGCGGCGAGCAGCGCGAGCTCGTTGCACAGCAGCGCGAACACGCCGGGATGCGCCTCGTCGGTCTCGAACAGCCGCGCGACGGCGTCGCAGGCGCGCGCCGCGCTGTCGAGCGCGGGGCCGTCCTCGCGCAGACGCGGGTAGCCGTCGACCGTCTCGGCACTCGTCACGGTCAGCAGCTCGCTGCGCGGGCGGGCGGGTTCATACAGGACCATCTGCAGGCGAAAGAACGGCTCCAGGCGCCCGCCGAAGCGGCTCTTGGTGCGCCGCACGCCCTTGGCGATCGCGCTGACGCGACCGCGCTGCGGGGTGTAGAGGTGAAGGATCCGGTCGGCCTCGCCGTAGCGCAGCGAGCGCAGGACGACGGCCTCTGTCTTCAGTGAGCCTGCCATTACACTTTTCGCACCATGAGAACGATGCAGATCTACACGAAAGAGGGCTGCCAGTTCAGCGGCCAGCTCCGCGAGCTGCTCGAAGACAAGCAGATCCCGTACGAGGAGACCCTCATCAAGCTCGACTCCCCCGAGCACCACGAGCTCGGCGAGCGGTCGGGCTCGATGAAGCTGCCGCAGGCCTTCATCGGCGTCATCCCGATGGGAAGCGCCCAGGAGGTGCAGGCGGCGTCGATCAACGGCATGCTCGACGAGCTGCTCGCCGACTGATCATGCGACAGGTCACCGTGTACACCGACGAGATCTGCACGCTGTGCCACTCGGTCGAGAACCTGCTGAACGTTCGCGACATCCCATACGAGAAGGTGATGATCACGCCCGGCTCGGACGAGCACGAGAAGCTCGCCGAGCGCTCGGGGCTCAAGGCGCTGCCGCAGGTCTACATCGGCAGCCTGCTGCTCGGTGGCTACCAGGAGACCCTCGCCGCCGACCAGGCCGGAATGCTCGACGATCTGCTCGTCGACTGAGATCGAGCGCAGTCCCGGCCGCAGTAGTCTGCGCGAGGCCATGCGCGAGGTCACCGTCTACACCACCGAGGGCTGCGGGTACTGCACGCGCGTGAAGATGCTGCTGAAGGGCCGCGGCATCGAGTTTCGCGAGGAGAGCCTCGCCGGCAAGCCCGAGGCCGTCGTGGAGCTCGCCGAGAGGACGGGCATGATGACGCTCCCGCAGG
>JALZJA010000024.1 GCA_030860005.1 Actinomycetota bacterium | reverse complement strand
CAGGAACGTCCCCTCGACGAGGTCGGTGAGCTTGGCCTCGAGGTTGCGTAGGACGCTCATCGCGGGGGCGCTGGCGCTCTCGACGCCGCGTGGGCTCATCGCGAGCGCCGTCGTGGCCGCGCTGTTCGCGGTGGCGGCGCGAGCGGTCAGGGGCCGAGCATGAGCTGCGCGCGTGAGCCGCGGCCGATGCTTCGGGGATCGTCGCAGGGGCTCCCGCGCGCCGCTTGTCCGTAGCATGACCGGCATCGATGAGCGTGTTGCGCAACCTCGAGGCCAAGCTCACCGACCTCGTCGAGGGCACGTTTGGACGCGTCTTTCGATCCGAGGTGCGACCGGTGGAGATCGCCCGCAAGCTCGCCCGCGAGATGGACGAGCACAAGACGGTGTCCGTCTCACGCGTCTACGTCCCGAACGAGTACGTCGTGTGGTTGTCGCCCGAGGACTCAGACCGCTTCGAGGGTGTGCAGGACTCGCTCATCGACGAGCTCAGCGCGTACCTGCTCGAGCATGCCCGGCGCGAAAAGCTCGCGCTGCTGTCACGCCCGCAGATCGAGTTTCGAACCGACGACCGCCTGTCGCTGGGGGAGTTCGGCATCCAGGCGCGGCTCGTTCGCCCGCCCGACGCGCCCGACCCGCAGGCGAGCGCCGTTCCGGTGCAGGCCGACCACGGCAACACGATGGTCTACTCGACCGCGGGGCGCCTGCGCGGACCCGTCGAGGCGGTGCAGGGCACGCGCCCGACGCGCGCGCTGCTGGTCGCGGAGGGTCGCCGCCACGTCATCCCGCCGGGCGGCGCGCTCGTCGGGCGCAGCCGCGAGTGCGACATCGTGCTCTCCGACGCGAACGTCTCGCGCCGTCACGCCGAGGTGCGCCCGGCGGCGGCCGGCACGTGGATGATCTCCGACCTCGGCTCGACGAACGGCGTGCGCGTGAACGGACGCCAGATCGCCGGCGAGGAGGCGCTCACCGCTGGCGACCGCATCGCCCTCGGTACGGCCGACATGACGTTCGACCTCGAATGAGGATCATCCAGCTGGGCAGGACCTACGACTAACCAATGCTCGAACCCGTCTCCGTCGGGCTGAAGTTCGCCTTCCTCGCCGTCCTGTACCTGTTCTTGCTGTGGGTCTCGCGCAGCGTGCTCAAGGACCTGCGGCGCGGCGCGTTCGGCGGCGGGCGGGTGGGGACCGATTCGCGCGAGGTGCCCGACGCGACCGGCATGCATCCCGCCTCGCAGATGGGTCTGCGAGATGACGTCGAGCTCGCCCCGCGGCTCGTCGTCGAAGCCGTCCCCGGACTGCAGCGCGGAATGGAGTACGACATCTCCGACGGCGCGACGCTCGGGCGCGGCGATGTCGAGATCCACCTCGAGGATCCGTTCGCCTCCTCGCGCCACGCGAAGCTCAGCCGCCAAGGGGTGATCGTCGTCGTCGAGGATCTCGGCTCCACGAACGGCACCTACCTCAACGACGAGCTGCTGCGCGGGCCGCAGCCGCTGCACGCCGGCGACCGCGTGCGCATCGGCGACAGCACGTTCATCTACGACGATCGTTAGCCCGATGCTGCGCGCCGCGACCGATCACTACTCGCACTCGGACACCGGCCGCCAGCGCCGGACCAACGAGGACGCCTACCTCGCGCGCGCGCCGGTGTTCGTCGTCGCCGACGGCATGGGTGGGGCGCAGGCCGGTGAGGTCGCCTCCCAGCTTGCTGTCGAGACGTTCGAGCACGGGCTCGGCGCGGCGTCGTCGGCGAGCGCGGAGGAGCTGCTCGCCGCGCGCGCGCAGGAGGCGAACACGCGCATCCACGAGATGTCGCAGGAGCAGCCGCGCCACGCCGGGATGGGAACGACGCTCACGGCCGCGCACGTCGGAGAGCACGATGTGGCGATCGCGCACGTCGGCGATTCGCGCGCGTATCGCCTGCGCGGCGGGCAGTTCGAGCGGCTGACCGAGGATCACTCGCTCGTCGAGGAGATGCGCCGCCGCGGGCAGCTCACCGCCGAGGAGGCCGACGAGCACCCGCAGCGCTCGGTCATCACGCGCGCGCTCGGGCCCGAGCCCGACGTCCGCGTGGACACGCACTCGTGGCGCGGCGAGGCGGGCGACATCTACCTGCTGTGCAGCGACGGGCTGACGTCGATGGTCTCCGAGGCGCGCGTGGCCGACATCGTCCGCTCGAGCGCGGATCTCGGCGCCGCCGGCCGCACGCTCATCGCAGCCGCCAACGACGCCGGGGGTCGCGACAACATCACGGTCGTCCTCTTCGCACTCGAGGAGGTCGATGGGGCCGATCCGGCAATCGAGCAGCCGACGACGGCCGGCCAGACCGCGCTCAAGACGGCCGATGTGAGGTCGGCGGTCGCGCGGGATGTGCAGGCCGCGCCCGCGCCACGCGCCGAGCCCCGGCGCCTGCAGCCCCGCCCGCCCGCGGGCGGAGCGCCCGCGCGGACGGAGCGCTCGCGCCGCGGGCGCCGCTGGGCCACGGGATTCGCGGTCTTCGCGCTGCTCGTCGTGCCGCTCGCGCTCGGCGGCTACATCGCCAACCAGGCGGTCTACTTCGTCGGCGCAGACGACGACGGCTTCGTGACCGTCTACCGCGGCCTGCCGTACGAGCTGCCGGGCGGGATCTCGATGTACAAGGTCAACTACGTCTCGGGCGTACCGCTGCGCTCGCTGCCCGACCGGCGCCGCAAGCAGCTCACCGACCACACGCTGCGCTCGCACGACGATGCGAACGATCTCGTGCGCGAGCTCGAGCTCGGACGGCTGACGTCATGACCGAACGCAACCGCGAGCTGTTCGCGCTGATCCCGGCCTCGCTGCTCGTCACCGCCGGCTTCGCCGCGATCTTCATTCAGCGCGATGACCTCGTCTCCGACCTGTCGCTGACGTACGGGGCGATCTTCCTCGCGCTGTGCCTGGCGGCGCACCTCGTGCTGCGCGTGTTCCTGCCGCACGCCGACCCGTACCTGTTCGCGCTCGTCGCGGTGCTGGCTTGCTTTGGCCTGGTCATGCTCTACCGCCTCGACGAGGACCTCGCGCGCGAGCAGGCGCAGTGGTTCGTCGTCGGGCTCATCTTCTTCACGCTCGCGATCGTCGCACTGCGCCGCGACCATCGCGTGCTCGAGCAGTACCGCTACGTCATCGCGCTCGGCGGCATCGTCATGCTCCTGCTGCCGCGCCTGGGCAGCCCGATCAACGGCGCCTACCTCGCGGTCGACCTCGGGCCGATCGAGTTTCAGCCCGCCGAGCTGGCGAAGATCGCGATCGTCATCTTCCTCGCGTCGTACCTGCGTGACACGCGCCAGGTGCTCGTCGTGGGCGCGCGCCGCTTCGCCGGGATCACGTTTCCGCCGCTGAAGCACCTCGGCCCGCTGCTCGCGGTGTGGGGCACCGCGATGGTGCTGCTGTTCGTCATCCAAGATCTCGGCTCGTCGATCATGTTCTTCGGTGGCTTTCTCGCGCTCGTCTACGTCGCGACGAACCGGATCTCGTTCGTCGTCATCGGGCTGACGCTGTTCGCGCTCGGCGCGCGCGCGCTGTACGCCGTGCGGCCCACGATCGAGGGCCGCGTCGAGGCGTGGCTGCATCCCTTCGACGACGACCTCTACAACAAGACGATCGGCGGCAGCTATCAGGTCGCGCAGTCCGTCTTCTCGCAGGCCGACGGAGGCCTGTTCGGCCGCGGCTTCGGCCAGGCGATCATCGAGGGCGCCGATGGGACCTCGATCCTGCCGGCCGCGCATACCGACTTCATCTACGCCGTCATCACCAACGAGCTCGGGCTGCTCGGCGCGTGCGCCGTGCTGCTCGTCTACCTGCTCATCATCGAGCGCGGCTTCAAGATCGCGATGATCGCGACCGACTCGTTCTCGAAGCTGCTCGCGACCGGCCTGACGGCCGTGTTCGCGCTGCAGGTCTTCGTCATCGTCGGGGGCGTCACGAAGCTCATCCCGCTGACGGGCGTGACGCTGCCGTTCATCTCCTACGGCGGCTCGTCGATCGTCGCGAACTTCATCCTGCTCGCGTTGCTGCTGCTCATCTCCGACCGCGCGCGGCGCGAGGCACAGCAGCGATGAACGCGCCGATCCTCAAGCTCTTCGTCGTGTTCCTGGCGCTGTTCGGCGCGCTCGCGGCGCTGACGAGCTGGAACACCGTGCTCAACGCCGACGCCTATCGCGACAACACGAAGAACAGGCGCAGCCTGCTCGCCGAGCAGCGCATCCGCCGCGGGACGATCCGCGCGAGCGATGGCGAGCTGCTCGCGCGCTCGGTCCGGCAGGGTGGCAAGTCGGCGTTCTTCGAGCGCCGCTACGCCGACGCAGCGCGGCCGTTCGCTCACGCGATCGGACACGATTTCCCGCTCACCATCGGTCGCGCCGGGCTGGAGCGCTCGCGCAACGACGAGCTCATCGGCGAGCGCAACGCGCTGTCCTCACTGCTGGATGAGCTGCGCGGCAAGCGCCAGCACGGCGACAGCATACGGACGAACCTCGATCCCGCGGCGCAGCGGACCGCGATCAAGGGCCTCGCCGGCCGCCGGGGGGCGGTCGTCGCGATCGAGCCGGCCACCGGCAAGGTCCGGGTGATGGCCTCGACGCCGGGCTATGACCCGCGCGAGCTCGTCGACGAAAAGCGCGTCGCGGAGCTCAACCGCGACGAGCGCAACGCCCCGCTCGTCAACCGCGCGACGCAATCGGGCTTCGCGCCCGGTTCGACGATGAAGGTCATCACCGCGGCCGCGGCGCTCGACAGCGCCAAGTTCACGCCGAACTCCGTCGTGGACGGCTCCTCGCCGAAGCAGATCTCCGGCGTGCCGCTGGAGAACTTCGGCGATCGCGACTTCGGACCGATCACCCTGACGACGGCGCTGACGAACTCCGTCAACACGGTCTGGGCGCAGGTGGCCGAGAGGGTGGGACGCAAGCGGCTCAACGACTACATGCGCCGTTTCGGCTTCTACGAGGACCCCGAGCTGGACTACCCCGACGGTCAGATGATCCCCAGCGGGATCTACGCCGGGAGCGGTCTGATCGAGGCGTCGTCGGGCTCGGTCGACATCGGGCGCGTCGGCATCGGCCAGGAGCGCCTGCGCGTGACGCCGCTGCAGATGGCGATCGTCGCGGCCACGGTGGCCAACGACGGCGTGCTCGTCAAGCCGCGGCTGACCGACCGCGTCGTGGACCGCGACGGGCGCATGGTGCAGGACATCGGCGTCGAGAAGGGCTCGCGCGTCATGAAGTCGAGCACCGCGCGGGCGCTCAACGAGATGATGGGCAACGTCGTGCGTGAGGGCAGCGGCACCGCGGCCGCGCTTGCAGGCATCGACGTGGCCGGCAAGACCGGGACCGCCGAGCTCAACCTGCGCGGGCTCAACCAGCCGTGGTTCATCGGCTTCGCGCCGCAGCGCTCGCCACGGGTAGCCGTCGCGGTGACGATCCAGAACGTGCAGGGCGGGCAGGGCGGCGTCGTCGCGGCCCCGATCGCCAAGGCCGTGATGCAGGAGCTGCTGCGGTGAGGATTGCCGCCGACACGGTCATCGACGGGCGCTACCAGGTGATCGACCACCTCGGCTCGGGCGGCATGGCCGAGGTCTATTGCGCGACCGACCTGCAGCTCGGGCGCAACGTGGCGCTGAAGCTCCTACACGACCGCTTCGAGCGCGACGCGGAGTTCGTCGAGCGCTTCAAGCGCGAGGCGTCGGCCGCCGCCGGGCTTCAGCACCAGCACGTCGTCTCGGTCTACGACCGCGGCGACTGGGAGGGCACGTCGTACATCGCGATGGAGTACGTCGCCGGCCGCACGCTGAAGCAGGTCGTCGGCGAGGACGGCCCGCTGCCGGCGGCTCGCGCCGTCGATCTCGCCATCCAGATCCTGCGTGCCACACGCTTCGCGCACCGTCGCGGCGTCATCCACCGCGACCTCAAGCCGCACAACGTCATCGTCGACGAGGAGGGGCGCGCGAAGGTCACCGACTTCGGCATCGCGCGCCAGGGCGCGTCGGACATGACGCAGACCGGGTCGATCATGGGCACCGCGCAGTACCTGTCGCCCGAGCAGGCGCAGGGGCACGCGGTCACGGCGCGCTCGGACCTCTACGCGATCGGGATCGTGCTCTACGAGATGCTGACCGGCACCGTTCCGTTCGAGGCTGACTCGGCGGTGACGATCGCCGTCAAGCAGGTCAACGAGGCGCCGGTGCCGCCGAGCCAGATCAACCCGGAGGTCACGGCTGAGCTGGAGGCCGTGGTGCTCTGCGCGCTGCAGAAGGATCCGGCTGCGCGCTTCGCCGATGCGGACGAGTTCATCGCCGCGCTCGAGGCAGCGGGCTCGCGCATGCCGTCCCCGGCTGCCATGGCCGCGGCCGAGGCGGCCGCGGCCGCGCTGCCCGCGGTCGTGCTGGCCGGCGTGCCGCCGCCGCCGGGACCGATCACCGGCGTCTATCCCGGGATGGAGCCCTACGAGGCACCGCACGACGGCCGACCTCCGCGGGCCGGCGGGCCAGCTTCACGCCGATCGCGCTGGCCGTGGTGGCTGCTCGCCGCAGCACTTGCGACGCTCGTGCTCATCGCGATCTTGCTGCTGCGGGCGCCCGACCGCGTGCGCGTGCCCAACGTCGTGGGCAGCTCGATCGCCGTCGCACAGCAGCGCCTCGAGAAGGCCGGCTTCGAGGTCGAGCCCGTGCGCGCCAACTCCGACAAGCCGCGCAACGAGGTCATTGGCCAGAGCCCGGGAGCCGGAACGACGGTCGACGAGGGCTCGCGCGTGAGGCTCAACATCTCCGACGGCCCGCGCATCACGGCGGTCCCCGATGTCGTCGGGCAGGGTCGCAAGTCGGCGGCCCGGGAGCTGGTCAGGGCGGGCTTCAAGGTCAAGCAGACGGAGACCTTCTCCGACGAGGTGAACAGCGACCGCGTCATCTCGCAGGCGCCGTCGGCCCTCTCCCAGGCCGAGCAGGGGTCGACGGTGACGCTCACGGTCTCGAAGGGCTCGGAGCAGGTGCCGGTGCCGGAGGTCGTGGGCAAGACCGAGGACGACGCCCGGGCGGCGCTTGAAGGCGCCGGCTTCACCGTTGCCGTGCGCCGGCGCGAGACCGCCGACGAGGATCCGGGAACCGTGCTGGCGCAGGACCCGGGTGCCGGCAAGGAGGCGGTGGGCGGCGCGCGGGTCACGATCACGGTGGCCAAGCAGCCCGCAAAGATCGAGGTGCCGAATGTCGTGGGCCGCAGTGAGAGCACCGCGAAGCGCAGCCTGGAGCGCCGGGGCTTCAAGGTCGTCGTGCGCACCACCCGCGTATCGAGCCCCGACGAGGACGACGTCGTGCAGGACCAGTCGCCGGGCGGCGGCGATGAGATCGACCGCGGGTCGTCGGTGACGATCACGGTCGGAAGCTTCGATCCCGATCTCGATCCCGACCCGCCGCCGCCTCCGCCCGAAGCGCCGCCGCCTCCGCCCGAGCCGTGAGGGTCGCGGTGCTCTCGGGCGGCCGCTCCTCCGAGCATGACGTCTCGCGCGCGGGCGGCTCGTCGGTGACCGACGGGCTGCGCGCCGCCGGTCACGAGGTCATCGAGGTGACGCTCGAGCGCGATGGGGCGTGGCTCCACGACGGCGCTGCGCTCGCGGTCACCCCCGGCGGCGGGCTACTCGAGGCCGAGGTCGTGTTCCCGGTGCTGCACGGCCCGTTCGGTGAGGACGGGACCGTCCAGGGGCTGCTCGAGCTGCTCGACGTCCCGTACGTCGGCTCCGGTGTCCTGGCGTCTGCCGTGTGCCTGGACAAGATCGTCGCCAAGGAGCTGCTGGCTGGGGCGCAGATCGCGCAGGTGCAATACGCCGGCATCCGGGCGCCACGCTGGGTGGCAGAGCGCGACGCCGTGCGCGCGCAGCTCGCGTCGCTCGGGCTGCCGGTCTTCGTCAAGCCCGCGCGGCTCGGCTCCTCGGTCGGGATCTCGAAGGTGACCGCGGCGGACGAGCTGCCCGCGGCGCTCGACGCCGCCTTCGCGCATGATCCGCACGTGATCGTCGAGGCGATGAGCGCGGGCGCGGAGGTCGAGTGCTCGGTGCTGGGCTCGACGCGCTCCGCCGACGTCTCCGAGCTCGGGGAGATCGTCCTCGGCGGCGACTGGTACGACTTCGCGGCGAAGTACGAGCCGGGCGGCATGGAGCTTCGCGTGCCGGCGCGCATCAGCGCTGCTGCGCGCGACCGCGTCCGCGCGAGCGCACTGGAGGCGTTCGCGCGCTTTGGCTGCAGCGGCCTGGCCCGCGTGGACTTCTTCGTCGAAGACGAGACGGTCCTGCTCAACGAGCTCAACACGATGCCCGGCTTCACGACGACGAGCGTCTACGCGAAGCTCTGGGAGGCATCCGGAATTCCGTACGAGCAGCTCGTCTCGCGGCTGTGCGACCTCGCGCTCGAGCGCTACGCCGACGAGCGCACCTACCGGTAGAGCAGGACCTCCGAGATCTCGGCGCGCTGCTTGCCCGGCGGCAGCTTCGTGATCCACACGAGGTAGCGGCCGAAGCGCTGGCCGGCCGTGTCGAGGTTGACCTTCTCGCGCTCGCCGACGACGACGGGCCCGCCGACCTGCGTCCAGCCGGCCGCCGGCGCCGACTCGGGGGTCGTGGACCGCGCGACATGGATCTCGACCGTGAAGCCCCGCGTCGGCGTGCGCAGCTCGAGCTGTCGCGCGGCAAGCCCCGGCGACGTGTCGATGACGACGCCCACGCCGGCCTTCTGCAGGTCGCCGCTGCGGTAGCTCTCCGTCGACCACGTCGAGGTCCGGACGCCGTCGACGAGCGCGCTCGTGGCGGCCGGATGCTCGCCATCGCCGCCGATCGGGTCGAAGTCCGAGGTCGCGCGCTGGCGCAGCGCGACCTCCTCGAACCCCGGCGGCGGCGACGCCTTCGCGCGCTTGCCGGTACCGCTCTCGGTGTGATCGGCGGCGAGCTTCGTGATCGCCGTGGTCGCGAGGACGCCGACAACGATGGCGGCGGCGAGCACCTTGGCGGGGCTGCGGGCGCGCAGCGGGACACGCCGGCGCGTACCCTCCGGCAGCGAGCGCAGGACGGTCGTCGCCTCGCCGGTGATCTGGCCGCTGCGCGCGGTCTCGATCGCCAGCGCGTCCTCGAGATCGGTGATGAGCGCGCCCGCGTTGGGGTAGCGCCGGTCGAGCTCCTTGGTGGTCGCGCGATCGAGCACGGCGGCGAGCGCGGCGCTGACGTCCGGCCTGCGCACCTGCACGTCGGGCAGCTCGTCGCGCACGTGCTTCATCGCGACGGTGACCTGCGTACCGCCCTTGAAGGGCACGTCGCCGGTCAGCATCTCGAACAGCACGATGCCGAGCGAGTAGAGGTCCGATTGGCCGGAGACCTGATGACCGAGAGCCTGCTCGGGGGAGACGTAGTCGGTCGTGCCGAGAACGCGGCCGTCGGCGGTGAGCCCTTCCTGGTGCAGCGAGCGGGCGATGCCGAAATCCGTGACCTTCGCCGCGCCCTCCTCGTCGATGAGCACGTTCTGGGGCTTGACGTCGCGGTGGACGATCGCGCGCTCGTGCGCGACGCCGAGCGCCCGCGCGATCTCGATCGCGTACGCGATCGCCTCCGAGACCGGCAGGCGCCCGTTGCGGCGGATGCGGTCCTTGAGCGTCTCGCCCTCGACGTACTCGAAGACGATGTACGGCGTCGGATAGTCGGATTCGCCCTCCTCGCCCGCGTCGATGACGCCAACGAGGTTGGGGTGGTTGAGCTGCGCCACGGCTCGCGCCTCGCGCCGGAAGCGCTCGAGCTGGTCTGAGTCGCGCGCGATCTCGCGGTGCATGAGCTTGATCGCGACCTGGCGCTCGAGAACGGTGTCGAACGCGCGGTAGACCGTCGACATCCCTCCGGTCCCGACCTGAGCGTCGAGGCGGTAGCGCTGGGACAGAAGGGTGCCAACCGGTGAGGCCATCGCTCTATTGTGCAGTCGCGTGCGGGCGGTGTAGGTCAGTTCCTACACCGATCTCCTGTGCCCGAAGTCGCGGGTCGCCGAACCGAGTCTGCGCTGTGACAAGCTGCGGCCCGTCATGATCCCGGCCGACAGGAGCGTCGACGATCGCCTCGAAGAGCTCGAGCGCCGCGTGGCCGAGCTCGAGGCGGAGCGCAGCCGGGCCCGCGAGCCCATGACCGTGGAGGTCGCCGCCGCCGGCGGCGCGGTGGCTCAGGGCCACACGGCGGTCGTACGCGCGGTCGTCTTCTCACCCGACGGCCGCACGCTTGCGAGCGCCGCCAACGATGGGACGGTGCGCCTCTGGGATCCGGCGACCGGCCTGCAGACGGCGATCCTGGAGGGCCATGCGGGCCGCGTCCGCGCGGCGTCGTTCTCGCCCGACGGCAGCACGCTCGCGACCGCCGGCGACGACGGCATGGTGCGCCTGTGGGACACCGCGGGCGGGCGGCCCACCGCCGTGCTCGAGGGTCACGCGGGCCGGGTGCGCTCGGTCGTCTTCTCACCCCACAGGAGCCCGGGCACGCTCGCCAGCGCTGGCGGCGACGGCAAGGTACGCCTGTGGGACATCTCGTCTGGCGCCGAGACCGCGGCGATCGAGGGCCATCAGGGTCGCGTGCGCTCGGTCGTCTTCTCGCCCGACGGCAGCACGCTCGCCAGCGCCGGCGGCGACGGGACGGTGCGCCTGTGGGACCCGGCGGACGGCAGCTGCCTCGCGGTGCTCGAGGGCCACACGAGCTGGGTGCGCGCGATCGCCTTCTCGTTCGACGGCGGCACGCTCGCCAGCGCGGGCGACGATGGGACCGTGCGGCTATGGGATCGCGCCGCTGGCGCGCAGCGCGCGATCCTCGAGGCGCATGCCGACTGGGTGTCGTCGGTGGCGTTCTCGCCCGACCGGCGTACGCTCGCCAGCGCGGGCGAGGACAAGACCGTGCGCCTGTGGGACATCGCGAGCGGCCTGCAGATGGCGACCCTCGTCGCCCACACCGACTCGGTCTGGGCGGTCGCGTTCTCGCCCGACGGGCACAGGCTCGCGAGCGCTGGCGAGGACACGACGGTGCGGCTGTGGAATCCCGCCACGGGCCAGCTCACGCAGACGCTCGGCCGCCAGCGCCTGACGGGCTTTCAGGGGATCTGACAAGCCCGTCCGCGATCAAGCGGCGATCGTGGCGCACGGGAGCGACATGCGTCGTACGCGGCTTTCGGCAGCCTGACGGGTAGGTACGTCCTCGAGACCACCGTCAGACGGAGGAGCCATCATGCGGATTCCGAGGGACACGGCGCCGGCGATCATCGCGCTCGTGCTAGCAGCTGTCCTTGCGGCGCCCGCGCCCGCGATGGCCGCAACCGTGTCGGTGGGCGTGCTGGAGAGCGTGAACACTCCGGGGTACATCGACTACCGTGCCCAGCCCGGCGAGCGAAACGACGTCACGCTGGCGCGATTTGCGGCGGGCGTATACAGCGTCGCCGACGCGGCAGGCGTCGTCGCCGGAGCCGGCTGCGTTCAGCAGGGTCCCACGACCGCGTTCTGCTTGGTGGGAGACGACGAAGCCGGCGCGATCATCCGACTCGGCGACGGAGATGACCGCCTCTCGTACGCTGGCGTCAGGCCGGACGAGGGCGCGACGATCTCGGACGGGCCAGGCAACGACGCGATACGCGGCAGCGCCCACGACGACGTCTTCGTCAACGGCCCCGGCGGCGACGTGCTGCGCGGAGGCGCGGGAGAGGACGACCTGGAGGGGGGCCCGGGAGGCGACCGCCTCATCGGCGGAGCGGACGAGGACACCGTGCGGTACGACAATCGCCGCGGACGCGTTCGAGCCGACCTGCAAGGCGATGCGGACGACGGTGCGCCCGGCGAGCGCGATCGGATCGCTTCAGACGTGGAGAACCTCGTCGGCGGGCGCGGCAAGGACCGGCTGACCGGAAACCGCCGCGCCAACGACCTCGACGGCGGTGCGGGCGCGGACCGCCTCTTCGGGCGCGCCGGCGCGGACGAGATCGAAGGCGGCGAGGGCAACGATCGCATCGTCGGTGGCCGAGGCCGGGACGACCTGTCCGGTGACCGCGGGCGCGATGTGATCGAGGCTCGCGACGGTAGACGGGACGCCCTGCGCTGCGACGTCTACGTCACACGAGGCGACATCGCGATCGTCGATCGTCACGATCGGGTGGCGCGCTGCGCCCTTGTGCGGCGATCGTAGTTCAGCCATGCCCTGGACGACCATCGGCACGCCCCAACGCGTGCCCGTCCGCCGTTGTCCCTAAGAAGACCGGCCGGATCCCCGCTTGATCTGCCCGGGCCGGTCGGTCACCGTGCCGATTCGGGCGCTGCCCGGATGCCGGGTCGCCAGCAGCGAGACCGCGGCGTCGGCCCGCTGCTCGTCGACGACGGCGATGAAGCCGCAGCCCATGTTGAAGACGTCGTACATCTCTGCCTCGGCGACGGCGCCGCAGCGCGCGATGAGCCCGAACACGGGCGGGACGGGCAGCGGGCGATCGATGAGGAAGCCGGCCCCGTCGTTGAGGCGCAGGAGGTTCGCCAGCCCGCCGCCGGTGATGTGGGCGAGCCCGTGAACGGCGATGTCGGAGGCGAGCAGGTCGAGCACCGCGCGGACGTAGATGACGGTCGGCTCGAGCAGCGCATCGGCGACGGAGGCGCCGCCGAGCTCGGGCGGCGCGTCGTCGAGCGCGAGGCCGCCGTCGTCGAGCAGCGCGCGGCGCGCGAGCGTGTAGCCGTTTGAGTGCAGGCCGCTTGACGGCAGGCCGATGAGCGCGTGGCCGGGCGCGACCTGCGCACCGGTGACGAGCGCATCGGGCGCGACCGTGCCGAAGGCCGCACCGCAGAGGTCGAAGCCGTGCGGGCTGGGATGGCCGCGGATGAGCTCGGGCAGGACCGCGAGCTCGCCGCCGGGGATCTCGATGCCGGCGTCCTCGGCGCCCGCCTTCAAGCCGCGCGCGATCTGCTCGAGCGCGGCCGGGTCGGGCTGCTCGACCGCGAGGTAGTCGAGCATCGCCAGCGGCTGCGCGCCCACGCAGACGAGGTCGTTGACGTTCATCGCGATGCAGTCGATGCCGACGGTGTCCAGGCGCCCGGTCTGCTCGGCGACGACGAGCTTGGAGCCGACGCCGTCGGTGGATAGCGCGATCGCCAGATCGGGCGCGACGCGCAGCACGCTCGCGTAGTGGCCGGAACCCAGCAGCGAGGCGCTCGGCCGCCCGGGGTCGATCGTG
>JALZJA010000019.1 GCA_030860005.1 Actinomycetota bacterium | reverse complement strand
ACCCGCAGGGTGACCGCCGTGAGCTGTGGCTCACAGCACGAGATGAAGCCCTCGCCCCTCGTGACGCCGACCAGACCGGGGACGGTGACGCGCGCCTCTGCATCGCCGACACCGTCGGCGAAGAGCTGCAGCTCGCGCGTCGGGTGATACGACAAGAACTCGACCGCGTCGCTTGAGCGGGTCGTGAGTCCCACGACGATCCCGTCGGTGGTCGGCGTGTAGGTCACCGGCACCGTGAAGCGCTTGCGGCCGGCGCGGAAGCTCGTCACGACGGTCATCGCGCCGCCGCCGCGCGGCTTGAAGCGCAGGCCGTACGGCCGGTAGCGCCGCCCGGCGCGCACGATGACGGGCCCGACCGTCGTGCGACGGCCCGTCTTTGACCCGGTGCCGGTGACCGGGCGCGGCTCGATGAGGTCGCGCCAGATCTCGCCGTCGCGCAGCTTCAGCGCCAGCAGCCCGAAGTCGTAGCGCAGATCCGTTCGCGGCCCGAGTCGGCGCAGGCCATACCAGACGCTGCCGTGGCGCACGGCCGCAAAGCCGCTCTGGTCGCGCACGATCATGCGGCCGTCGTGATCCATCGGGATCGACGTCGTGTCGTAGGTGCCTGCGCGGTCGGCGGCGAGGTTGAGCAAGAACACGGCGAGGCCGTTGGAGTTGATCGGATCGGCCTGGATCCCGCGCGAGAAGTCGTAGGCCGGATCGGTGAACGAGCGCGGGGTGTTGGCCAGTCCGGTGGCGGTGATCGGGTGGCGGGTGCCGAGCCGGGCGAACCCCGTGCGCGACATCGTGCGCAATGCGTCGCGCTCCCCCGATGTGATCTGCGCGACCCGCGCGCCGGTCATGCCCACGGAGATCTCGCTTGCGAGCGCCCACGCTTCCTGCTGGCGCCGGCCGAGCCAGCTCACGTCGCCGTCTGGCGCCATGAGGCCCAGGCTCGCGCGCGCCGCGCGGCGCAGCGCGATCCGCCCGCGCCGCGTCTTGCGTGCCGGCAGCGCCTGCAGGCTGATCGCGTACATCGCCGTCGACAGGCCGTGGTAGGCCAGCGGCCAGCTCCCGGTGTCCGACAGCAGGCCGATCCCGCGCAGCGAGCGCGCCCCGGTCAAGATGCCGCTGCGCCCGACGAAGCGGGGCACGACGCGGTTGACGTCGCGCAGGATCCGGCGCTCGAGCGCCTTTCGGCGTCGCAGCGGGCTGCGCCGGTCGCGCGAGCGCAGCCCCGTTTTCAGGAGCGCGACCTCCGCGGCGGTCTGGACCGCCTCGTGGTTGTGGTAGCAGGTCGGGCTGGCGATGCAGCCGCCGGCCAGGCCCGCCGAGGGACCGCGAGCGAAGGTGCGCAGGTAGCGCTCCCAGCTCGCACGCGACTGGCGCCAGAGGGGGTTGTCGGCGAGCTCGCGCTTGGCGAACACGTACGCCTTCGCGAACGGCAGGATCTGGAAGTAGCTGCGGATCTGCGACGTCGTCTTGACGCGCGAGTTGAACGCGCGGATGCCGGCTCTGATCAGCTCGGGGTCGTGGTGACGCACCCCGGCGCGCAGCAGGCCGTAGCCGAGCATCGTCGTCCCGTACGCGCTGCCGCGGCCGAGGATCGGGTCGATGAACGTTCCGTTCGGGTTCTGATGGGGCACCCAGGACTTCGAGACCTCGTCGGCGAACGCGGCGATCTCGCCGCCGTCGGCCGCCTGACCCGCGGCCGGCGCGGCCAGCAGCGCGGCCACGGCAACTGCCGCGGGGATCATGTAGCGACGCACGGGGTGGCACCCTACGCTGCCGCGGAGCGCTCACGCGCCGGGCCCGCAACGCTCACGCGCCCGGGCTGTTTGACGGCCCCCGCGTCGGGTAGGCCCGTAGTTCGACTCGGCAACGCAGTCGGTCACATCAGCGTCGCTTTGGACAGGCACCGTCGTTCGGCAGCCGCCGCAAGCCCTGGTTCATGACGAGCCCAACTTCCTTGAGATTGAGGAGCACCACCGATGACGAAGGCACAGCAGAAGGTCACGCAGTACCTCGGCGAGGCGCGCGCCAGCGAGCTTGCCCTCGAGCGCGACCTACAGGCGCAGATCTCGATGACACCCCGCGGCAGCTACCGCAAGCTGCTCGAGGAACATCTCGCTGAGACGCGCGAGCATGCCGATCGGCTGCGCCAGCGCCTCTCCGAGCTCGATCACGGATCCAGCGCGATGGAGCTTGCCGGAAACGCCGCGCAGAAGGTCATCGGCCAGGCGCTGTCGCTGAGCAAGGCGCCGCTCGACCTCATCCGCGGCTCGGGTGGCGAGGAGAAGGTCCTCAAGAACGCCAAGGACGCGTGCGCGACGGAGGCGCTCGAGATCGCCACGTACACCGCGATCGAGCGGCTCGCGCACGCCGTCGGCGACGAGGCGACGGCGAAGCTCGCCGTTTCGATCCGCGGCGACGAGGAGCGGATGCTCGACGGCGTGCAGCGCGAGCTGCCGAAGCTCACCGACGCCGTGGTTCGCGCCGAGATCGACGGCGACCCGTCCTACGACATGACGAAGACCGGCGCCGCTGACGCGCTGCGTGAGAGCGCCAAGGAGACCAAGGGGGCCGCCCGCCAGACGGCCGCGCGTGCCAAGCGAACGACGCGGCAGGCGCGCAAGGTGCCGGGCGTCGCCCGCGCCGAGGGCACGGTCAAGGGCGCCGTGGCGTCAGCGGACGAGCTGCCGGTCTCGGGCTACGACGACCTCACGGCGGAGGAGATCATCGCGAAGCTCCCCGAGCTCTCGCAGATCGACCTCGCCAAGATCGAGGCCTACGAACGCAAGCACGACAACCGCACCACGGTGCTCGACCGGATTCAGTCACTGCACGGAGACGTGCCGTGGTCGGGCTATGACGAGCAGACGGCCGACGAGATCGACTCCGCGCTGCGCGACGCCGACGGCAAGGTCGCGCGGAAGGTGCGCGACTACGAGCGCGCGCACAAGAACCGGACGAGCGTGCTGAAGGCGACCGAGCGGACGCTCGCCGGCGTCTCCTAGCCATAAGCCGACGGCGGGGGCGCGGTTGAGCGGCGCGGCGTCCCCGCCATCCCTACTCGGCCTGGCGTCCGAGGATGACGACGAAGCGCTCGACGCGGCGGCGTTCGTCCTGCGACAGCGTTCCGGCGCGGTCGATGAGCAGCGTCATCGGCCCGCGCGTGTGCGCCCATTCGCGCGCCTGATCGCCGAACGACGGCGCCACCCAGATGAGCGGCTTGGATCCGGCGTAGGTCATGACCGTCAGCTCCTGCCGCTCGGCGCTCTCCTCGAAGCGCAGCAGGGGCACCGTCACGAGGTCGAGCTCATGCGCGACCGCTGTGATCGCATCGAGGCCGCCATCGTCTGTGAGCAACGCAAGCTCGCCGACCTCGAGCAGCGTGCTCACCCAGCCGTCGGGACCCGCGTCCAGGACGGACGGGGAGCACACGAGGCGGAACAGATCGTCGGCCATGCGCCGAGACGGTACCTCTTGGGGGCGCCTGGCCCGCCCAGAGCTTCGTTCGCTCGGTTTCGACGAGCCGATGGTCCAGCGATCCGAAGCGAGCTACCCGAGAATCCGCATTCTCGGGACCGAGCTCTCAAACAGGCCCGCGGACTCGAGCTCCAACACGGCGTCGGCGACGTCCTGCTCGCCGAGTCGCGGAAAGTCGGTCACGAGCTCCGAGTAGAGCTCCGTCGTGCTCCGCGAGCCGTCGGCCAGCTCGAACAACCTGTGCACGGCGCCGTCGGGGTCTGGGATCGACGTAACGTCGCGACTTCCGACGATGTGCAGCTCGCCACAGGCCCGCAACAGGGGCGCAGTCATCTTGAGTCGCGGCCCTTGCGTTTGCATCTCTGCTCCTTTGAGATCCCGACGATGGGGTTCAGTCGATTGGAGCCGCGGACCGCTGCGTTGATACATGCGCGTGCCGATGCCGTGCAGGGAAGCGGCGATGCGTCCCGAAGGACCTCCACCATGAACGACGACGACGATCTGGACAGCGGGTCGCGGGAGGACGTCGACGACTCGAGCGCGGCCGACGCGGCCAAGGAGGACATCGCGGCGGCGATCAACGTCGATGACGACGAGGACCCGGACGCCCCGCCTGACAAGAGCGCGACCGTGGAGCCGGTCGCTGCGGAGCCCGAGCCGGAGCCGGACGCCCCGCCCGACAAGAGCGCGACCGTGGAGCCGGTCGCTGCGGAGCCCGAGCCCGAGCCGGAACGCACGGACAGCATTGCGCCGCCGGAAGCCGAGGGCGACGTGGTGCAGGAGGAACCGGCCGACGCCCCGCCGGAGACGGATCCAGAGAGCGGCGGCCTCCTCGGCCGCCTGAGGCGCAAGCTGGGTGGCGGCTAGTCAGAGCTCGCAGTCTGCGGCGTCCATGACGTCCGCACGCATGTTGCGCGCCATCATCTGCAGCGCGGCCTCGGCGAGATCCTCGTGGATCGCGGCCACCGCGTCGCGCGGCACCCCGACCCCGAAGTGGCGCACGTAACCGTCGAGCGCCGAGTAGAGGATGCATTGCTCGGTGACCTGTCCGGTGAGCACGATGCGCTCGATCTCCTCCTGGCGCAGGAGGTACTCGAGCTGGGTCTTGTAGAAGATCGAGTGGCGCGCCTTGAGCATGAAGGCAACGTCCTCGGGCGGAACGATCGGCCGGATGAGCTCTGGAGCGTGGCCCTCGAGTGCGCGCTTGACGAGTTCGGGTCGACACGCGCTCCAATCGCCATAGTTGTCGTTGACGTAGATGATCAGCGCGTCATCGCGGCGGGCGCGCTCGATGGAGGACCAGCCCATGCCGGACGTTAGCTCGACCGCCCCGCAGCAGGTGCGCCTGTGGGTCGCACTGGACGTGCACAAGCATTCGATCGTCGCCGCGACGTTGCCGCCGGCCGGCGGCACGCCGCAGGTGCAGCGCATCGAGAACACCGAGCGAGCGATGCGCCGCTTCGTCGAGCGCCTCGACGGGTCCGATGGTCTCGCGGTCAGCTATGAGGCCGGGCCGTGCGGCTTTGACCTGCTGCGCCTGCTCGGGCGCCTGGGCGTGGCGTGCGACGTGATCGCGCCGTCGCTGGTGCCCGTCCGCGCCGGCAACCGCGTGAAGACCGACCGGCGTGACGCCAAGAAGCTCGTGCGGCTGTATCGCGCCGGCGAGCTGTCGTTCGTTGCGCCCCCGTCGCCGCAGCAGGAGGGCCTGCGTGACCTGGTGCGCTGCCGCGACGATCTGGTCTGCGCGCGGCGCGCGGCACGCCACCGCATCGCCAAGGCGCTGCTGCGCCACGGCCACATCTTCCGTGAGGGAAAGAAGTCCTGGACGCTGCGGCACTACGCGTGGGTGCGCGGCCAGCGCCTCGCCGACGAGCTCGCGCAGCGCGCCGTCGGGCACATGCTCGCGCACCTCGACAGCCTCGACGCGCAGATCGCCGTCGTCGACCACGAGCTCGAGCAGATCGCGGCCCGCGAGCCGTGGTGCGACCCGGTCGCGTGGCTGAGCTGCTTCCGGGGGATCTCGACGAGGACGGCGCTCGGGCTGCTCGCCGAGATCGGCGACTTCCGGCGCTTCAGATCCGCGCGCGAGCTGATGAGCTACCTCGGCCTGACGCCATCGGAGTACTCCTCCGGCGATCAGCAACACCGCGGTCACATCACCAAGTGCGGCAACCAGCACGCCCGCCGGCTGCTGATCGAAGCGGCCTGGCACTACCGCCACGCCCCGCGCCGCGGCCAACGCGCCGCCAAGCTCGCCGACCGCGTGCCCGCCGACGTCCCCGCGCGCGCCTGGCAGGCACAGATCCGCCTGCATCACCGACACCGCACGCTCGCCCAACACGGCAAGCGCTCGACCGTCACCAACGTCGCCATCGCCCGCGAACTCACGGGCTTCGTCTGGGCCGCCATGACCCACCAGCCCCTGCGCGACCAGGAGACCGCCGCTGCCTGACCACCAACACCCGCTGGGGCCGAGCGGCCGGCGCCGATCCACCGGAGGAACCTCGACCTGTTCTATGCGATCCCGACTCGCGACCCTAGTGCGAGGCAGCTCACGACCGGACACTGTCATGCGGTCCTGACCCGCGAATCTCAGAGTGACCAGCCAGTCGTTGCCATCGCGCGCCGGCCGCCCGACCCCAGCACAACCGCCATGACCACCAACACGCCACAACACCAGCCGCCCCTTGACAACGGCGTCCATCTCAGTCACCCCCAAGACCAACAGTGTCCGTCAAAGCGGGGGAGGTCCAATGTGGGTCGCCTTGATGCGCTCGAGCAGCCACGCGTCGGTGAGGGCGCGATCGCTCGGTGGTCGGCGCAGCCAGGCGTAATAGCCCGAGCGCGAGACGCTCAGTAGCCGGCAGCACATGGAGACCGGGGTGCGGGCCTTCTCCGCCGAGATGAACCGGTAGATGCTCACCGGGTCTCGGTCTCCCTTGCGAAGAAGGCCGCGGCTCGCTTGAGCAAGTCGCGCTCCTGCTCGACACGCACCAGCGTGCGCCAAAGCTCGCGCAGCTCCTCGCGCTCGGCGCTCGTCAGGCCCTCGCGCTCACCCGCGTCGATGTCGTGCTGCTTGTTCCACTTGCGCAGCGACTCGACCGCGACGCCGAACTCGCCGGCGACGACCTGCAGCGACTTGCCCGACCGCCGATACAGCTCGACCGCCTCACGCTTGAACTCCGGCGGATCGGGCAGCCGCCCTCGATGACTAGACACGATGGACATCCTCCGGCCGGGCCCCGACGGAACCCAGCATTCAAGTGTCCGTCAAACCGGGGGCACTCCAATCACTGGCCTCAGGCGCGGGGCGTTAGAACATACAAGTGCCGACTGTGGATGTCGTCGCTGAGCGGCGCCTCGTACGCAACGTCGAACCCGAGAACGTCAAATAGCTCTCGCCACTCCCGTAAACCACGGAACGTCGCAGCTTTGTCGTGCCGGTACGCCCACCGGTAGTCTTGCTCGGTCTCCTTCGGGTCCTCGAGCACGACGACGTGGCGGCGTGCAATGCGGTGGGCGTCGCGTAGCAACGGGAGCGTGTGGTCGGCTGCGTGGTGCAGCACATACGTGAAGAACACGAGATCGAAGCTTCCGTCCGGGTAGTCAAGCCGCGTTCCGTCGATCTGTCGTACCGGGTACGCCGTCTTGGGTACGACGTCCACGTCACAAAGCTCGAGCGCGGTCGCGTTGAGCATGTCGGAGAGGTATGCGTCGACGCAGCCCGAGTGCGCGCCCACGTCGAGCCATGATGTCCCCTGGAGGTCGGTGCGGCTCGCGAAGTAGTCGTAGAAGGCGGCATCGCGGCGAAACCGGTAGCCAGGCGTGTCCAACCCCTCCCGGAGCATGCGGTCAAGGGTCGGCGGCCTTATGCCCCATCGAGTGGCGTACTCGGCGAGGTCATCGTCGCGATGGTCAAGCATTCTCGCTCGCAACGTGAGGTCGGGGTATCGCGTGAACCGCTGCGCCGTGAACCGTAGCGCCGCGATCGCCAACCGCTCCAGCCGCGGGTAGCGGAGCGTCACTCGACGCGCGAGCGACGACGCCCGCCGCAGGACGTTGTCCATGGAGGCAGTCGTCACGTGCTCAGGCTACATCGTATCGGCCGGGCAAGACCCTCTGCGGGTTGAGATCGAGGTTGTCCGGATCGTCGTGGAACTTCGTCGGCAATCCCGGTGGTGTGATGGTCAGACGGTAACGGGCTCGGCGACCTCTTGGCGGTCGAGGTTCTTCGGGGCGGCGACGATGGTGTGGCGCTCGATCGCGATGACGAGCTTGGCGAGGTCGCGGTAGCCGATGATGCGCCGGAACTGCTGCTCGGCGACGAGCATCCCGGCGGCGGTCCAGCGCTTGCGCATGTCGCCGTCCTGCCAGCGCTTCACGTTGCGCTGGGTGTAGCGGACGATCTCGATCATCGACTCGCACGGGTTCGTCGAGCACAGCGTCTTGGCCAGCTGCC
>JALZJA010000638.1 GCA_030860005.1 Actinomycetota bacterium | reverse complement strand
CGACCCGCTCGCCCTCGTAGGCGCGTTGCTCGCAGACGCCGGCCATCGCGTCGAAGTAGCGGTGGGCGCTGCTGAAACGCACGTGGCGCAAGCGCACGTACGGGAGGACCGGCTCCAGCTCGATCCGGAGCCGCAGTGCGTAGCCAAGCGTGCCGTACGAGTTGGGAAAGCCGCGGAAGAGGTCGCGGTGCTCGTTGTCGGGTCCGGCGACGACGCTCCGTCCGTCCCCCACCAGCACCTCCATTTCGAGCACCGACTCGTGGGGCATTCCGTTGCGAAACGACGAGGACTCGATCCCCAGCCCCGTCACCGCGCCTCCGAGCGTGATCGTCTTGAGCTGGGGCACCACGAGGGGCATCAGGCCGTGGGGCAGCGTCGCGTCGACGAGGTGCTCGTAGGTGGTCATCCCCTGAACCTCGGCGGTGCGTGTCGCCGGGTCGACCGAGAGGACTCCGTCGAACTCGTCCACGTTCAGGCCGGCCGCTGCGGTGCGCTGCCGCCTCCGGAAGAGGTTGGACGTCTTCTTGACGAGGCGGACAGGGGCGCCGCGGGGAATGGCTGCGTACTGCTCGCGCAGACGTGCCTTGCGCGCCTCGTAGTCCGTGAGGGCCTCCGTCGACACACGGCGACCCTACCCTGGAGCCTGTCCCTTCGCATGCATCGCGCGGTGCACGGTCGCCGAAGCGCTCACGAGCGCTGTGCCCGCGCAGACCACGAGCAAGAAGGCGATCAGCGCGCCGCCCCCGAACGGCGTCGAGCCCCAATCCTCGCCCGTCACGAATGGTGCGAGCAGGACGGGCACGATCACCGGAACCACGTAGACCACCGGCCCGACCTGGGTGGCGGAGCGGCGCTGCAGGGCGGTCAGCTGCGCGAGGAAGCCGAGGCCGCTCACGACGGCCGTCGCGGCGATCCAGCCGAGCGCGGCCGGCCACTCGTCGGCGCCGAGGTCGTCGGCCACGAGCTTCGTGGTGATCCCGGAGAAGGCGTAGGCCGCGCCGGCGGCGAAGCTCGCGAGCGTGGCGAGTGACGGGTTGTTCTCGTCGCGCAAGCGGGCAATGGCATAGGGCACCAGGGTGACGGCGGCGAGCGCGACCAGCACGGCGGCGAGCGCCCCGGTCCGGGTATCGAGAGGCGCGCGCTCGGGGGCCGCGAACGTCATGCCGGCCACACCCGCGATGATCGCCACGACACCCAGCACCTCCTGTCGCCCGACGCGCTCTCCCGGCGTGCGCAGACCGACGACAAGCAGGAGGACCAGGCCCGCCGACAGCGCCGGCTGCACAACAGTCAGCGGCGCGAGCAGTAAGGCACCCACGTGAAGCGGGTAGCCGAGAATCATGAGCGAGGTGCCGAGCAGCCATCGCGGCCGGGCGACGAGTCGCGCGATCAGCGAGAGATGCAGCGAGTGGCGGGGATCGATCTGCCGCGTCTCGATGGCCTGCAACACGAGGCCGGTGCTGAACAGGGCGGTGGCAGCGAGCGCGGCGACGGCCCCGAGCACGGTCGATTCCATCCGTGCGACTACGATACCCCGGCTGCGGGGACCGGGGCGCGCTGACCGCCCCGGCGCCGCGTATCCGCCCTCATGATCATGAACACGAACGCCGCCAGTCCAATGGCCGAACGCAGGACGTTCCTGCGCTCCTTCCTTGCCCATCCGCGCCGGGTCGGCGCGGTCCTTCCGACCTCCCGCCGGGCGGTCCACGACATGCTCGACCTCGCCCGCCTCGAGGAGGCCGATCTGGTGGTGGAGCTCGGAGCGGGGACGGGCGTGCACACCCGCGAGCTGCTCCGACGGCTGCGACCGGACGCGCGGCTGCTCGCCTTCGAGATCGATCCGAAGCTGTCGGCAGCGCTCGCGGCGGAGATCGATGACTCCCGGCTGCGCCTCGTCACCGCCTCTGCGGTGGAGCTCGAGGACCATCTCGATGCAACCGGCGTCGACGTGCTTGTGTCCGCCCTTCCGTTCACGTCGCTACCGGCCGCTGTCCGGCGGCAGGTGCTTGACACGTGCCAGGCGATACTGGCGCCCCGTGGGGTGATGCTGGTGCTGCAATACTCGCCGCTGATCAAGCACGAGCTCGAGCGCCGCTTCGCGTCGGTCGAGCGCCGGCTGTCGCCTCTCAACCTGCCGCCGGCGTTTTTGTTTCGCTGCACGACGCCGGTCTACGGCTCGTGAGCTGGCGGGCCCTTCGTGAGGCAAGGCGGTATGTGCTCTGCGCGCTGGCGTCGGATCTCGTGCTGCTTCTCAGCGGCCGTCGTGCAGGCTGGGTGGGGGCGAGCGCTGCTCTGGCGAGCCTCGCGTTCTTCCGCGACCCCGAGCGGGTGCTCGACCCTGAGCCCAACACCGTCTACGCCACGGCGGACGGTGTCATCGTCGGCGTGGAGGAGGCGAGCGATCCATGGCTGCCGGCACAGGCCCTGCGAATCAGCACCTTCCTCTCGCTGCATGACGTCCACGTCATCCGTAGCCCGGTCGCCGGCAACATCACCCTGGCCGAGGAGGTCAAGGGCGGCTTCGCCCCCGCCTTCCTCGGCCGCGCGCGCTCGAATCTGCGCAAGCGTCTTGCCATCGAGGGACCAGCGGGGCGTGTCGTGGTGGTCCAGATCGCCGGGACGCTGGCCCGGAGGATCACGTCGTGGACAGGTCTCGGCAGCCGCGTTGCCACGGGACAGAGGGTCGGCCTGATCCACTTCGGCTCGCGCACGGAGGTCCTCCTTCCAGCCGACCGGTTCGCGGCACGAGTGCGCGTGGGTGAGCGAGTCAAGGCGGGGGTCACGCCGATCGCCGGCAGCCTGAGCGGGGAAAGGGCCGGATGAGGGGGTCGCTCACCGCAGCCAACCTCATCACCAGCGGCAATCTGGCGGCTGGGTTCCTCGCGCTGATCCTCGCCGAGCAAGGGAAGTACGCCTGGGCCGCGACCTGCGTCGGGGTCGCGGCCGTGCTCGACTCCGTCGACGGGCTGGTGGCCCGGCGCACCAACACCGAGTGCGAGTTGGGCTCGCAACTCGACTCGCTCGCGGACCTCGTCTCTTTCGGCGTGGCCCCCGCACTGCTCATGTACCTGAGCGTGCTGCACTCGCTGCCGGCGGCGGCGGGGATCGGTGCCTGCCTTGTCTTCGTGCTGTGCGGCGCGTGGCGTCTGGCCCGCTTTCAGACCGCAGAGCAATCACGGCGCCATTTCGTGGGGCTGCCGATCCCGCTGGCCGGGGTCGCCGCGGTCGCGCTCGCCACCTGGCCCCCCCAGCGCGGCTTTGCGCTCGCGATGCTCCTCGCGCTGTCGCTGCTCATGATGAGCCGGCTGGCGTTCCCCACGTGGGCGGAGCTCGTCCGGCCGAGCCGCTGGCCTCGCCCGGCCGCGATCGAGAGGGAGCCGGCGGGTCGGAAGTGGCCTAGGAGTCGACCATTGCCGCGACGGCTTCGGCGCTGGCCAGAACGGCGGCACCGCCGGCCAGCACTGCGAGGGAGGCCCCGAGCCCGCCGAGGCTGAGCGGATCGGAGCTCCACGTCTCGCCGGCGAGGAGGGGAGCCAGCAGCACGGCGACCACGATCTGGATCACGAGGATGCCGGGGAATACGCGGATGGCCGAGCGTGCTTGAAGGGCGGTCATCTCGCTGAGCAGGCCGAGGCTGGCGGCGCAGACGGTCGCTCCGAGCCACAGGACAGCCATCAGCAGCTCGGGCTGCGAAACGGCGTCGGCCACGAACTTCGTCAGAAAGCCCGAGCAGGCATAGGCCAGCCCGGCGCTCATGACCACCAGCCACCCAGGGGGGCGTCGGCGCAGCAGGTACGGCGAGAGGGCGACAGCTGCGAAGGCGGCGAGGGCGAGCCCGACCGCGAGGGCAGAGGCATGCTCTCCCTCCACCTGCTTGGGGGAGGCGACGGCGAGCCCGGTCACCCCCACGAAGATCGCAACCACCGCGACGACCTCACGGCGGCCGACGCACTCGTCGGTGAGGCGCACGCCGACGATCAGCAGTACGAAGAGCCCAGCGGCGAGCGTGGGCTGGACCACCGTGAGCGGCGCGAGCCCCAAGGCCACGGCCTGGAAGCCCCAGCCGGCGATCACGAAGAGGGTGCCGAGCACCCAGCGCGGACGCGTCACGAGCCAGCGCAGGAGCGAGAGCCGCAAGGATTCGCTCGGGGGCGCCTGGCGAGCCTCCAGTGACTGGAGCACGACGCCCACGCTGTAGGAGGCCGCCGAGGCGAGTGCCACCACCACTCCGCCGACGAAGGACAGCATGCCAGCGGTCTACCCGCGCTCGTGTCCGTTAAGGGTGTATCTCGCGATACCGCTACGACGAAACCGACACTCCCGACCGGGGGCGCGGACCGGGAGACTACGTTCGCGCATGCCCGCGAGCACGACATCCACGACCGTCCTCGTCCGCGGCAGCGGGGACGTCGCATCGGCGATCGCGCACCGCCTGTTCGGCGCCGGGCACCCCGTCGTGATCCACGACATCGCACGGCCCGCGGCGCCGCGTCGCGGCATGGCGTTCGCGGACGCGATCTTCGATGGGCGCTGCGCGCTCGACGGCGTCGAGGCGCGAGTGGTCGGCGACGTCGCGGCGCTCCCGGCGCAGGTCGCGTCGCACGAGGCCGTCGCGGTGACGACGGCCGAGCTGGCCGACGTGCTGGCGGCCGTGGCTCCCGCCGTCCTCGTCGACGCGCGCATGCGCAAGCGCGACCAGCCCGAGCCCCAGCGCGAGCTCGCGCCGCTGACGATCGGCATGGGGCCGAACTTCATCGCAGGCGAGACGACGCATCTGGCGATCGAGACGCAGTGGGGTGACCGGCTCGGGACGGTGCTCGAGGCCGGAACGACCCATGACCTCGAGGGCGAGCCGCGCAGCTTCGACGGTCACGGCCGCGACCGCTTCGTCTATGCCCCGGTCGGCGGCATGATCGCTACCGATGCCGCGATCGGCCAAGCCGTGCAAGCGGGCGAGGTCGTCGCGTCGATCGGCGGCGAGCTGCTCGCGGCGCCCCTCGACGGGATCCTGCGCGGCCTGACCCACGACGGCGTGCCGGTGCAGGCGGGCGCGAAGGTGCTGGAAGTCGACCCGCGCGGCGACCCGTCGGCGGTCATCGGCATCGGCGAGCGCCCGCGGCGGATCGCCGAGGCCGTCCTCGCCGCGATCGGGTCACACGCCTGACGCATAACGGTCCGCAAGCCATGCGACGAGCCCGTCGAGCCCGCGCTCCGCCGCGACCCGGCGCTGGGCGACGGCGCCGCCGCCGGATGCGAGCAGCGCGCGGGCGTCCTGGAGCGGTACCGCGCAATCCAGTCGCTCGGCGACGGGCTCGAGCTCGTCGAGCAGTCGCGCAATTCGTCGCGACGTCGGCGCCCGCTCGCCGGTCTGGAGGTCTGCCATCTCGCCGAGCACGCCGTGGCGGCACGCCGACCACCAGTTCTCCTCGATGCGCCACGTCGGCGCGACCGGCAGCGTCTCCCCGGCGCCGTGGCGCTCGGCCAAGCGGGCCACGAGCGCTTGCACGAGCGCCGCGAGCGCGAGCGTCTCGGCGACGGTGCTCTGTGCATCGGGCGCGCGCACCTCGACGGTTCCGAAGGTCGGGTGCAGCCGCAGGGCCCACCACCAGCGCCGCGGCTCGGGCACCGCGTCCGACCACGCGCCCCAGCGCAGCGCGTCGGCGTAGCCGTCCCAGTCTCCGAGAACGGGGGGGACCCCCTGGCGTGGCAGCAGCTCGCAGATCTTCGGGCGAATCGACGCGAGACCGGTGTCGCGGCCATCGTGGAACGGCGCGTTGGATGCGAGCGCGGCGATCTCCGGCAGGTAGGAACGCAGCGCGTCGTGGACGGCGAGCGCACGATCGGCGTCGCCGACGCCGACGTGCACGTGCAGGCCGCAGATGAGCTGGCGGTGGGCGAGCTCGCCGTACTCGTCGCGCGCCCGGTCGTAGCGCTCGCCGCTGTTGAGCTC
>JALZJA010000635.1 GCA_030860005.1 Actinomycetota bacterium | reverse complement strand
GGGTCGTCATCGACGATCAGGACGGCGCGGCGGTCGCTCACGGGCTACCCGATCGACCTGCGTATCTCTTCGATCATGTCGTCGTCGACGTCGGTGTAGGCGGCGACGACATCGGGATCGAAGTGCGCGCCGGTCTCCTGCTCGATGATCGCGCGCGCCTCGGCGAACGATGACGCTGCGCGGTAGGGACGCTGCGTCGTGAGCGCGTCGAGCGTGTCCGCGACCGCGAAGACGCGCGCCGAGAGGGGGATCTCGACGCTGGTCAGGCCGTCGGGGTAGCCGGCGCCGTCCCAGCGCTCGTGGTGTGAGCGGATCACGTCGCGCGCGGCGCCGAGGAACGCGATATCGCGCACGATCTCGGTGCCCGTGATCGGATGCTGCTCGATGACCGCGCGCTCGATCGTCGTGAGCGGGCCGGGCTTGAACAGGATCGCGTCGGGCACGGCGACCTTGCCGACGTCGTGCAACAAGAAGCCGAACTCGATCTGCGGCTCGTCCGCGAGGCGCATGCCGCATGCTTGCGCGATCTGCAGTCCGTACGCTGCGACGCGCTCGGCGTGGCGGCCGGTGTAGGCATCGCGGGCCTCGACGGCGCTTGCCAGCGCGCGCACGGTGAGCATGTAGGACGCGCGCAGCTGCTGGGAGCGGGCGCGCTCCTGCTTGAACGTGTCGCGCAGGTCCGCGGCGTAGCGCTCGAGCTGGAGCTCCTTGTCGGCCGCCTGGCGCTCGCGCATCGCGAGCTGCGCTTCGAGCTCCTCGATGCGCCGCGGCAGCTGGTCGCTCTCGGTCATGAGCGCATCATCTTCTCCCAGCGACCCGCGCTTCGTCGAGCGCATGGCGCAGCGCCTCGACGGCTTCGCGCACGGGGAGCACCGGCGCGCCGATGGCGCCCGGCGTCGCATGCCCCTCGCCGGCCGTCGAGAACAGCACGACGGCGTGATCGTCGCGCCGGCCGCGCAGCTCCAGGCGCTCGAGCACGGCCGGGGCGGAGCTCAGGCCGGCGTGCACGAGCGCGACCTCGAACAGCTGCTCTCGTCCGGCGAGCGCGGCGCCGCCGGCATCGGTCTCCCAGCGGTAGTCGACGCCGAGCTCATCCAGCCACGGCGTGAGCTCGCGCTGGGCGGCGTCGGGCGCGACGACGAGCACGCGCGTGCGCGGGCCGTGGATCGCCGAGTCGAGCACGTCGGTCAGGCGCTGACGGTCGATCGGCTTGGGGACGGACCACTGGCCGCTGAGCTGCGCGAGCGTGGAGGAGACCGACACGAAGACGATCGGCAGCTCGCGGAGCTGGGGATCGGCGCGCACGGCGCTGAACACCTCGATGCCGCTCATGCCCGGCATGAGGACGTCGAGCGTCATCGCGTCGAAGCGCTCGCCGTGCAGGCGTTCGAGCGCGTCGGCTCCGGAGTGCACGCGCACGGTCTGCACGCCCAGCGGCTCGAGCTGCTGCGCCACGAGCTCGGTGATCGCGGGCTCGTCGTCGACGACGAGCACGCGGCGGTCGCCGAGCGCAGGCGCCGGTGCGCCTGCCCCGGCACGCGCGGCGGGCAGCGCCACCGCGAACGTCGTCCCGGTGCCGAGCGTGCTCTCTACGTCGATCGTTCCGCCGTGCATGTCGATGAGCGACTTCACGATCGACAGGCCGAGACCGGTCCCCGGGCCGCGGGGCTCATCGGCGGCGCCGCGGAAGAAGCGATCAAAGACGCGCTCGACCTCCTCGGGCGACATCCCGCGCCCGGTGTCCGAGACCACGATGCGCGTCGTGGCGCCATCGCCCTCCAGGCGCACCGTGATCCGGCCGCCCTCGGCGGTGTACTGGTGCGCGTTCGTCACGAGGTTCGTGACGATCTGGCGCACGCGCGCCGGGTCGGCGAGCGCCGGCGGCCGCGGCTCGCGAATGTCGACGATGAGCTCCTGGCGCTTGTCGAGCAGCCGCGGCTGCATGAGCTCGGCAACCTCCTCGACGGTCTGGCGCAGGTCGGTGCTGCGCGGGTGGATCTCGAAGTGGCCCGCCTCGATGCGCGCCACGTCGAGCAGGTCGTTGACGAGGTCGACGAGGCGGTCCGTCGATCCCAGCGCGATGCGGATGAACTCGAGCTGGCGCTCGGTCAGGTTCTCGGTGTTCGTCGCGCCCAGCAGCTCGATGAAGCCCTTGATCGATGTCAGCGGGCTGCGCAGCTCATGCGACGCGGTCGCGACGAAGTCGCTCTTCGCCCGCTCGAGCCGCGCGCGCTCGGTGATGTCGCGCAGCGTCCATACGACGCCGGCATCCGGGCCGGCAAGGTGCGCGGCGGTGATCGCGATCGTCGTTGCCTCGTGCTCGACCAAGACCTCCCCCGCGAGCGCGTCGGAGAGCTGCGGCAGGGGGATCTGCGGGCCATGCGCGGGCGAGCCGATGCGCAGCCCGGGGACGAGCTCTGATGCGCGCGGGTTCAGCGCGGTGACGCGGTCCTGCGCGTCGCAGATGACGAGCCCGTCGCCGAGGCTCGCGATCGTCGTCGCGAGGCGCTGGCGCTGGGCCTCGATGCGCTCGCCGGCCGTCGCGAGGTCCTGACCCATGACGTTGAACGACTCGCCGAGCGCCGACAGCTCGCGCGGTCCGCTCGCCGCGACACGCGCGGACAGATCGCCGGCGGCCATGCGCCGCGTGGCGTCGACGAGGTCGTCGAGGGGGCGGCGCATCGTGCGGACCAGGACGGTGAGGAAGGCGAGCACCGCGACGAGCGCCAGCCCGGCGCCGCCGACGATCGCGATGAGCGCGGCGCGCGAGCGGCTCGTCGCACGATCGCGCGCACCGTCGCGG
>JALZJA010000620.1 GCA_030860005.1 Actinomycetota bacterium | reverse complement strand
GCTGATCACGGCGTCGACGCCGGCGCCGGCGAGCCGCTCGCCCGCGCCGCGCGCCTGCTCGCGGCCGCTCTCGGTCAGCGCGACGTCGGCGCGGCCCGAGTACGCCTTGCGAGCCGAGCTCTCGGTCTCGCCGTGGCGCACGATGTACAGGCGGCGCGCGGTCAACCGATGCGCTCGGGCTCGACCCAGCGGCGCTCCGCGGCGGCGGTCCGGACGGCATCGAAGAGCGCCTGCACGCGCAGGCCCTCGTCGAGTGACGGGTCGACCGGCTCCCCGTGGCGGATGGCGGCGTGGAAGTTGCGCGCGACGCGCGCGAAGGCGTCCTTCGAGCTCGCCTCGAGCGGGCCCTCGCTCTGGAGCTCCTCGCCGGCGCGGCCCCACCACAGGCACTTGTCCCCGTCGAGGCGCACGGTTCCCTCGGCGCCGTGGACCTCGATCGTGTCGCCGCGCTTGTGGCGCGCGGTTGCCGTCATGCTCACGTGCCCGAGCCCGCCGCCGGCGAAGCGCAGCAGGATCGCGTACGCATCCTCGGCCGTGACCTCGCGCGGCGTGCCGTCGGCGTCCTCGCGCGGCGACACCCCGACATCGGTCGCAGCCGCCACCGCCTCGATGTCGAAGGCTTCTGCGAGCAGGTCGAGGTCGTGGACGCCGTAGCCCTGGAGCCGCCCGCCGTCCATCTCCGCGTCCTGCACCCAGGTGAACGGGCGCGAGCCCGGTTCGGCGTGGTCGTCGTGGACGAGCTCGATCGAGACCATCCGCGGCCGGCCGACGACCTCGCGCACGCGCTCGAGCAGCCGCTCGCGCGTCTCCTGAAAGCGGCGGCCGTAGTTGACGGCGCCCACCACGCCCGCGTCCTGCATCGCGGCGACGACCGCGCGCGCCTGAGCGAGATCGGATGCGATCGGCTTCTCGCAGAGTACGTGCAGGCCGCGCCGCACGGCGGCGATCGCGACGTCGGCGTGCATCGACACCGGCATCGCGACATGGACGGCCTCGAGCCCGGGATGATCGAGGATCTCATCGAGGTCCGAGCTGCCGAGCTGCAGGCCGTGCTCGCCGGCCAGCTCCCGGGCGCGTTCGGGCCGGCGCGACCACGCCGCGACCGGCTCGAACTCGGGCAGCTCGCCGTAGACGGGCAACGGGACCTTCGCCCCGTAACCACCGCCGACGACAGCGATCTTCACCGGCGTTTGCATCGCGCCGCGCAGGATACGTGCTCAGGCCCGCGCGATCCGCCCGCGCAGCTCGCCGCTCAGCCCAGCGTCCGCAGCCGCTTGCTGAGCTCCGTCGGCTCGCCATCGGGCGACCGCGCGGTGATCTGAAGCGTCGCGATCAACCGGCGGCTGCCGCCCAGCGCGCGGCGCAGCCGGCGCACGGCGCCGCGCGAGAGCCCGAGCCTGACGATCCGTGAGTGCGCCGCATCGAGCCTGACGCGCACGCGGCGCAGGCTGACCGTCGCGCGCTTGCGCTTGCCGCGCGGCTTGGAGCGCTGGCTGACGGTGCCCGTGACCGTCACCCGGCATGCGGTGTCGCAGCCGATGCGCAACGCGACCTTTCTCAGGGTGAAGAGCTTCGTCGTACGCAGCTTCTTGACGCTCACGAGCGGCCCGGGCGGGCTCGGCAGCGTCGGCGTCTTCGGCCGCGGCGGGTCACCGAGCGCCGGCAGCGACCTGCACGCCGGTGCCGCCGGCGTGCTGAGCCGGAACTGTTGAATCCGGTTGTTGTCGCGATCGGCGACGGTGAGCAGGCCGTTGCAGGCGATGCTCACAGACGTCGGACGCACGAACTGGCCGGGGCCGGTCCCGCGCTCGCCGAACATCAGCAGCAGTGTCCCGTCCGGGGCGAACTTCTGGATGCGGTCGTTCCCGCGGTCGGCGACCCAGACGTTCTCCGCCGCGTCGAGCGCGATGTGCGCCGGCTGCTTGAACCTGCCGGGACTCGCACCCGAGCCGCCGAACTGCCGGATGACGTTCCCGGACGGGTCGTAGACGGTGATCCGGTTGCGTGACTGCGCCACGTACGTCCGCGCGCCATCCGGCGACACCGCGACGCCGCGTATGAGGCCGGTGCCCGTCTGCGCGCCGAGGTAGGCGCCGCCCGTCGAGAAGCGCGCGATGCGCTTGTTGTTCGTGTCGGCGACGTGGATCGTCCCCTTGGCGTCGATCGCCAGGGCGTAGGGGTCGAGCAGCTCGCCCGCGCCGTGACCGATCCTGCCGATCGTGCGCTTCGGCAGCCCCGTCGCGCGATCGAAGACGAAGATCTTCGCGCGGCGCTGGTCGAGCACGTAGGCGTCGCCGGCCGCATCGAACGCGACCGCGACCGGGCGCAGGATGATCGTCGGCCCCGGGTTCGGCGATCCCCAGACCGTCGCGATCGTGCCGTCCTGACGCAGGAACTGGATGCGGCCGTTGACCGAGTCGGCGACGGCGCGCATGCCGCTCGCGTCGGCGGCCACGCCGATCGGGTGGTTGAAGTTGCCCGGGGACCGTCCTGACGCGCCGAACGAGCGCTGCAGGCGGCCCGAGCGGTTGAACACGTCGACACGATCGTTGCCGGTGTTCGTCACGTAGACGAGCCCGGCCGCGTCGACGGCGATCGCGCGCGGGAACGCGAGCCTGCCGGGTGCCGTCCCGTAGGAGCCCCAGCGCGCCTTGTACTTGTATTTCGGCTTGGGGCCGTAGCGGACGATGCGCTGGTTCATGTCGTCGGCGACGAACACCCGGCCCGGCTTGTCGATCGCGACGCCGTAGGGGAAGTTCAGCTGGCGCGGCTTGCGGCCCGGACCCTTGCCGACGGTGCGGATGAACCTGCCGCTCTGGTCCAAGACCACCAGGCGGTGGTTCTGGTCGTCGGCGACGACGAGCCGTGTCCCGTGGACGGTCAGGCCGCGCGGGTACGCGAGGAAGCCGGGCGGGACGATCTCCGCGCCGCCGGAGCCGTCGAGCGCGAAGCGCTGGACGCGGTCGTTGGCGCTGTCGGAGACGAACAGCCTGTTGCCCGCGACCGCGAGGCCGCCGCCGGCGCCCGCTGTGTTGCCGCCGCCGGCGCCGAAATGAAACTCGCCGGCCTTCCTGCCCGGATGGCCGAACGAGCTGATGTGCCAGCCGCCGGCGTCGAATCGGCTGATCCGGTTCGCCTTGCCGTCGGCGACGAAGAGCGTGTTGTCGGGCGCCATGACGAGCGCGCCGACCGCGCTCAGCTCGCCGGGCTTCGAGCCCGCGATGCCGATCTCGCGCAGGAAGGTCCCGGCGGGGCTGAAGACCTGGACGATGTGCGACGACTGGTCGCCGACGTAGACCGATCCGTCGGGGCCGATCGACACGGTCTGCGGGAAGCGCAGCACGCCACCGCCGCGCTGCCCGATCTGTGCGGAGTCGACGTACGGGCAGCTCGGCGTCCCCCCTGGGCAGGCC
>JALZJA010000612.1 GCA_030860005.1 Actinomycetota bacterium | reverse complement strand
GTTCGACTGCTTCGAGACGTCGGACTGCGTCGGCGGCAACTGGGTCTTCGCCAACAAGAACGGGATGTCGGCCGCGTACCGCGACCTGCACATCAACACGTCGCGCGCGCGGATGGAGTTCACGGACTTCCCGATGCCGGGGTCCTATCCGGACTTCCCGCATCACACCCAGATCGCCGAGTACTTCAACGCGTACGTCGACCGCTTCGGCTTTCGCGACAAGATCCTCTTCCAGATCGGGATCGCGCATGCCGAGCAGCGCGCCGACGCCACCTGGGAGCTGACCGACGAGCACGGCGTCAAGCGCGCCTACGACATGCTCATCGTCGCCAACGGCCACCATTGGGACGCGCGCTGGCCCGAGCCGGCGTTCCCCGGCAGCAGCGAGTTCCAGGGCCGCCAACTGCACGCCCACGAGTACCGCGACAACGAGTTTCTGCGCGGCAAGGACGTCGTCGTGCTCGGGATGGGCAACAGCGCGATGGACATCGCCGTCGAATCGGCCCAGCTCGCGCGATCGACCTACCTCGCGGCGCGGCGCGGCGCGTGGATCGTGCCGAAGTACCTCTTCGGCCGCCCGATGGACCAGCTCCCGCACGACGTACGGATCCCGGATTGGATCACCTACACGATGTTCGGGCTCTTCGTCCGGTTGCACACGGGCCGGCCGGAGCGCTACGGCCTGCCCAAGCCCGACCACCGCTTCGCCCAGGCGCATCCGACCGTGTCCGGGCGGATCCTCGATTCGATCATCCACGGCGAGGTTCAGCCGCGGCCGAACATCGAGCGCCTCGGCTCGGACTGGGTGCAGTTCGTCGACGCAACGCGCGTGCACGTGGACGTCGTCATCTACTGCACCGGCTACCGGATCACGTTCCCGTTCTTCGACGCGGAGTTCCTGTCGGCGCCCGACAACCGCATCGAGCTCTTCCGCCGCGTCTTCGCACCGCAGCTCCCGTCGCTGGCGTTCGTCGGACTGCTCCAGCCGCTGGGTGCGGTCATGCCGCTCGCCGAGGCGCAGGGCCGCTGGCTTGCGACCTACCTCGAAGGCGACTACCACCTGCCAAAGCCCCACGCGATGCTCGCCGACATCCGGCGGGAGAACGAGCGCATGCGCAAGCGCTACGTGGCGAGCAAGCGCCACACGATCCAAGTCGACTTCGACCGCTACCTCTACGACCTGCGGCGTGAGGTCCCGCGTGGGGCCGAGCGTGCCCGCGCTGCCGGGTTTGCGCTGCCCGTTGCGGCGCGTGTATCCGTTGGACAGCGGGCGGTGCACGCCGCATGAGCATCGCCGACGAGGTCAGCGGCGGCCGGCGCGAGCAGACGAAGGCCGCCAACCGGGCGGCGATCATGGTTGCCGCCCGCGACGTGTTCTCCGAGATGGGGTACGGCAGCGCGTCGGTGCGCGACGTCGTGCGACGCACGGAGCTTGCGAGCGGCACGTTCTACAACTACTTCCCCGACAAGGAGTCGCTGTTCCGGGCCCTCATCGAGGAGAGCGCGGTCCAGATTCGCGCGTGCGTCCAGGCGGCGCGGCGCGACGCTCGCTCGCCGAGGGAGTTCGTCGAGGCCGGTTACCGCGAGTACTTTCGGTTCCTCGCGAGCGAGCCCGAGGCGTTCGAGCTCATGCGCCGCAACAGCGGCACGATCCGCGCGATGTTTGACGAGCCGGTCTTCGGGGCCGGGGTGGAGGAGCTCGCTTCGGACCTGCGCGGTGCGATGGCGCAGGGAACCGTGCCGCCGCTGGATCCGGACTACATGGCGGCGGCGATGGTCGGGGCGGCGCTGGAGGTCAGCGTTGAGATGCTCAAGCGCGAGCCACCCGACGTGGAGGGCGCGACGCACTTCGCGACCACGGTGTTCCTCGGCGGGATTGAGCGGCTGGGCGCCGGATGGGACGGGTGGTCGACTTGACTTGACCGTCATCTGGATGGTCAAACGGACCCACCGCCCGGGTCGGGTGGCACTCCCGGCAACCTAGACTGCTCGGTCGTGCCGCCGACCTTCTGTCGCCACAACCGCTTCATCCAGAACTGCCCGATCTGCCGCGAACCGGAGCCGAGGAAACCGGCCCGGGCGCCGCGCTCGAGCACGCCGCGTGCGCGGTGGTCGGGCACCTCCTCGCGTGCGTCGCAGAGCGCGCTGCGCGTGCGCCGCGTCGAGCAGGCGGCCGACGACGGCTATCGCTCGGAGCTCGCACCGGGCCTGAAGGCCAGCGCCGACGCAGCGCGCCTGGCAGGCGAGCTGGCATTCGCGGCCGCGCGGCTGGACGAGCTTCAGCGCGACCCGCCGGGCACCTACGCGCAGATCGGCGCCGAGCCCGATCCCGAGGAGGCGTACTGGCTCGCGTTCCTGACGGCGTACCTCTCGCCGACCGAGGGCGACGAGCCGTTCGCCGGGATCCGCGCCGCGCAGGTGCCGTGGTCGAGAGGCGAGCTTCCCGACCTCGATGTCGCGCTCGGTCCGCGCACCTCGCACGAGCCGGCGAACGGCGAGCGCACGGTGCTCGCCTACCGCGCGTGGTCGCAGCGCGCCGGCGGGCAGGCGGCTGCGTTCGCCGGCGAGGGGGCGTGGACGCCCGAGCGCCGCTTCGATCGCGTGTTCGAGCGCTTGGCGCTGCCGGGCTTCGGCCGCGCGGGTCGCTACGAGCTGCTCGTGACGCTCGGGCGGCTCGGCGTCTGCGATGTGCGGCCGTCATCGCTGCAGCTCACCGACGACGCCACGACCGTGGCGGCCAAGCGTGTGTTCGGCATCGGCGACAAGCTGCTGCTCGAGCGGCGGGCACGCGAGCTTGCCGACGAAGCCGAGCTTCCGATCGAGGCGCTCGATGTGGCGCTGTTCAACTGGGCGGCGCCGGCGGTTGCGCGGACGAGGCTCGGCTCACGCGTCGAGGCTTCTGCCGCGCCCCGGGATGCGATCGCCGGCGCACTCGGCCTGTAGTCCCGGCCCCGTACAAACAAAAGTTCGCTGTTTGCGAAGTTCTGATCGTTCCCGGGGGGCGAGGTGAGGCGTAATTCCGCTAAGTCGGTCAAAGGCCCAAAGGGGGCTCGGAGCGGGGGACGCGGATGGACGACGCTAACGGAGGTCGGGCGGGCAAGCGCGAGGCGGAGGAACTGATCCTCCGCACCATCGCGGCGCACGCCGACTCGCTGCTGCGCACCGCCCGGCGCCACTCGCTGTGCGTCGACGATGCGCAGGACGCCTACCAGCGCGGCCTCGAAATCTTCATGCGCCACGCGGAGCGACTCGACCCCGGCCGCGCGGGCGCCTGGTTGCACACCGTGGTCAAGCGCGAGGCCAAGTCGATCCGCCGCTCCCGCCAGAAGCTCGTCGGGTCGACGGACGTCGACCTCGACGCGCACGAGTCCCGCCGGTTTCCGACACCGGAGGAGCAACTGCTGAGCTTCGACATGGTCAACCGCTCGGCCGAAGCACTGCAGCGACTGAAGCCCCAAGAGCTGCGCGCGCTATGGCTCAAGGCACAGGGTCACAGCTACAGCGACATCGGAGCGATCACCGGCTGGTCCTACACCAAGGTGATGCGGCAGTGCCGGTCAAGCTGGCGCCAGCGTGACGCGACGGTCGCAACCGCTGTCGGAATGTGCGGGGCTGGTGATGACGCTCGAGTGCCGGAGCGTGCCTCCTAGAGCTTCAGCGGCGGGAGCCGCAGCGTTCTCCAACACGTTCTTCCCGGACGGCGTGTGCCTGCACTACGGTCTGCTCGAGGCGCGTGAGCATCCTCAAGCCCGACACGCAGCAGGATTCTGACCCGACGTTCCTCGGCGATCAACCCGCGCGCGAAGCGAAGGATCCACTCGGGTTTGATCAGATCGCCGACCGACTGGCTGCGGTCGTGCAAGCGTCGCGCGGGTCGACGCCGTTCACGCTTGGCATCGAGGGCGGCTGGGGCGGCGGCAAGAGCACGCTCATGCACCATCTGAGGGAAAAGCTCGACCCCTCCGCGCTCAGACCACCCA
>JALZJA010000610.1 GCA_030860005.1 Actinomycetota bacterium | reverse complement strand
CATGGCCGTCACCGTTCCCGCCGCCACCGAGCAGATCGACTACGCCGATCTATACGCCCGCTGGGAACGCAGCAACTGGTGCGCGACCGAGATCGACCTCACACAGGATCGCGGGGACTGGCTGACGAAGTTCACGCCGCAGCAGCGCCGTTCGGCGCTGTGGCTGTACTCGCTGTTCTTCCACGGCGAGGACTCCGTCGCCGACAACCTGTCGCCGTACATCGACGCCGCGCCGCTGGAGGAGCAGAAGTACTTCCTCGCGACGCAGCAAGTCGACGAGGCGCGTCACGCGGTCTTCTTCCACCGCTTCTTTCACGAGGTCGCAGGCGTGGGCGACGGGTCGCTGTCCTCCGGGCTCGGGGCGACCGCCACCGAGCTGTCGTGGGGCCATCGCAAGACCTTCGGCCGCCTCGACCGCATGGCAGACGAGCTGCGCCGCGACCGCTCCCCGCGCAAGCTCGCCGAAGCCGTGACGCTCTACCACGTGATCGTCGAGGGCACGCTCGCCCAGCCGGGGCAGCACATGATCCACGCCACGCTCGAGGCGATGGACGTCATGCCCGGATTCCGCGAGGGCATCCGCAACGTCGCGCTCGACGAGCAGCGCCACATCGCCTTCGGCGTGAGGCTCCTCGCCGATCTCTACGAGGCCGATCCGCAGGGCACCCAGGACGCGATGATCGACATCATCCGCGAGGTGCTGCAGTGGACGCTGAGCGTCCCGATCCCGCCGAACTGGGACAGCTCGTACACCGAATGCTTCGGCTTCACGCTCGAGGACCTCTTCGAGCAGGGCGCGATCTCCAACGAGGCGAGGCTGCGCTCGGTCGGGCTGCCGCTCGAGGACATCGCGCATTTCCCGTTTCCGATGGACGTCTCGCCGCGCGAGCGCGGCCGGCAGGCGCTGGCGCTGCTGCGCGGCGGATGGCTGGGCCAGCGCAACGGGGCGATCGGTCGCGACCCCGAGACGATCCAGATCCTCTTCGACCTCCTCGCGGTGAACGCGCGCGGCGAGGAGGTACCGCACGGCACGACGATCCAGTGGGAGTTCCGCGACGCCGACCCGTGGTACCTGCAGCTGGAAGGACGCGAGAAGGCGGCGATCCAGGGGCGCCTCGCGAAGCCCACCGTGCGGCTGCGGATGGGTTTCGACGACTTCGCCGAGCTCGTGTCAAAGCGCGCGGCGCCGCCCGGGCTCATGCTGCTTGGCCGTCTGCGGCCATGGGGCGATCCGCGGGTGCTCATCAAGCTGCAGCGGCTGTTCGCGTAAGTAGCGTCGCCAGCAGGTCGCCGATTCCGGCGAGCGGATGGCGAAACCTCGTTCTCGTTTGCCGGTTGCGGCGACGGAACCCCTATACCCTGCCGTCGATGCTGCGCCAGGGACCAATTCCCCGCTTCCTGCACGGGGTCATCGAGTACCTGGCCGGGGTCCTGCTCATCGCGGCGCCGTTTCTTTTCAGCTTCGAGTCGGGCGCCGCGACCGCGGTATCGATCGTGGCCGGTCTCGTCGTCCTCGCCGTCACGGCGAGCACCGAGGGACCGACCGGAATGATCGCGTCGATCCCGACCACCGTGCACGTGGGGCTCGACTTCGCCCTCGCCGGCGTGCTCGTGGCGTCACCTTTTCTGTTCGGCTTCTCGGGCGAGAGCGCTCCCGCGGCGTTCTTCATCGTGCTCGGCGTCGCGCACCTGCTCGTCACGATCGGCACGCGCTTCGGCGCGCGCGAAAACCGCTGACCTACGTCCTGACGCCTGCGCATGCGAGCCTTCCACTAGCCTCAGCGCATGAGCTCACTGGTTCTCGAGTCGCGCTACGGCGACGTCAAGTTGGAGCTGACGCCGGCCCCGCATCCGTTTGACGGGGAGTTGGCCGAGCGGCCGACGTGGGAGGCGCGGCTGACCGCAGCCGGCCTGGAGGCCGTGCTCGTCTGCCCCGAGTCAGACGCCGAGCCGTTGCTGGCCGACTACTTCAGCGCGCTGCACGATGACCGGCTCGGGTGGGACGGAGAGCAGACCTGGGCATCGCAGGCCGACGGCATGCGGATAACCGCCGTTCACGACCAGGTCAACACCGTCCGCATGGAGGTCGCCCTCGAGGGCGGCGGCAGCGAGCCGAGCTGGCGCTGCACGGCCGAGATCTATGTGGACCCCGGCCTGTTTCACCAGCTCAGCAAGAACGCGCGCCTGTTCGGCGACGAGTCACTCGCCTCCTCGGGCTAGCACCGGCTACGAAGGATCAACCAGCAACGCGCGAACCGCGGCGACGCCGGCCGCGATCGTCGGCGCGTAGTCGCGCTCGCGCTCGGAGAGCATCCGCAACGCGAGGCCGTCGCCGAGTGAGAAGATCACGTCGACGACCGCCTCGGGCTCGCCGCGCAGCCGCAGCACGCCCTCGGCCTCCTTGGCGCGCAGCAGGTCGGCGACCTGCTCGCGAACGCGGCGCAACAGCTCGGCGAACTCAGCCGCGATGTCCTCGTGCCGGCGCGAGAGCGTGAACAGCTCGAAGACGACGATGACGAAGCCCGGGTCCTCGCTGACCATCTCGTCGAGCGTCGCGACGAGGCCGGCGATGAAGTCGTCGGCGCTCTGCGCCTGGGCGAGCCGCGCGTCGAGGGCCGCCATGCGCACGTCGCAGTCGCGCCGCACGACCTCGACGAGCAGACGCTCTTTCGTTGCGAAGTAGTAGTGCAGCAGCCCGCGCGACACGCCCGCCTCGCGCGCGACGTGGTCGAACGTCGCGCCGGCGGCGCCGCGCTCGGCGACCGCGGACCGCATGGCGTCGACGATTCGCGCGGCCTTGTCGCCTGCCAGCTGGCGCTGAGTCCCCGTTGCGACTTGCATACCGACGCACAGCGTAGCTCGCTGGCTGGCTGGCCAGCAACGACGGAGGCGCCCCGCGGGGCGCCTCCGAGAACAAGTCGTATACGTCGCGCGCGTCAGCTGACGGGCTGCGTCTCCGCAGGCGTGGGCGCCGTGTTCGACGTGTAGTCGAACTCCTCCTCGGCGCCGAACAGCGCATCGAGCAGCTTGTTGCGCAGCCCCTCGCTGACGGCCAGGGCGATCGCGCCGCCGAGAATCGAGACGAGCAGCAGGCGGCCGATCGCGCTCTTCTTCTTGGGCTTGTTGGCCTTCGGGGCATTGCGCAGCGCGGTCGACGCGTCGCGCAGAGCATCGGCGGAGCGCTTGAGGTCCTTGTGAAGCTTCTTGTCCTCGAGAAGCGCCTTCGTCGGCGCCTTGCCGTTGCTCAGCCGCGCGTACGCGTTCCGCGCGTTCTCGAAGGCGACGGCCATGTTGTCGCGCAACTCGGCGTCGTGCACGATCCGCTGCAGGTACGGGTTCTTCCCCGCGCTCTTGGCGGCCGACGCCGCTGCGCCGGCCTTGTCCTTTGCTCCCATCGTCACACTCACCTCAGGTCGCTTGCGTCTCAGCGTTTGTGAGCATATACCCGCTCCCCGGAGCGATCAGCCGCGCCCTTGCCGTTGCGTCTCGACGCGCCGTCGCGTGGCTGCTCGAGCGCGACCGCGAGAACTTCGTCGATCTGCCCGACGAAATGAAAGTCGAGCTTGGAGCGCAGGTGCTCGGGGATCTCCTCGATGTCGGCCTCGTTGAGCTCGGGCGCGATGATCGTCGCGATGCCGTTGCGCTGCGCGGCGAGCGCCTTGTCCTTCAGCCCACCGATCGGGAGCACCTGGCCGGTGAGCGTGATCTCTCCGGTCATCGCGATGTCGTCGCGGACCTGACGCTCTGAGAGCAGCGACACGAGCGCCGTCGCCATCGTGATGCCGGCACTCGGCCCGTCCTTCGGGATCGCGCCGGCCGGGACGTGGATGTGGATGTCGTGCTTGGCGAACCAGTCGTCGGGAAGGTCGGGGGCCAGCTCGCGCAGGTGCACGCGCACGTAGGACAGTGCCGCCTGCGCGGACTCCTTCATGACGTCGCCGAGCTGGCCCGTGATCTGAAGCTTGCCCTCGCCCTCGTAGGCCGTTGCCTCGATGAACAGCACGTCGCCGCCGACCGGCGTCCAGGCCAGGCCCGTCGCCACGCCCGGCTGGCGCGTGCGGCGCTTGGCCTCGGAGTGGTAGGGCTGGCGGCCGAGCAGCTCGCGCGCGCGGGCCTCGGAGATCGAGCGCTTCGGCTTGTCTCCCTCGGCGACCTCGCGTGCGACCTTGCGCGCGACGGCGCCGATCTGGCGCTCGAGCTCGCGCACGCCGGCCTCGCGCGTGTAGTCGGCGATGATCGCGCGCAGCGCGGCGTCGCTGATCCGCAACTGCGTCTTGCGCAGGCCGTTGCGGTCGGCCTGACGTGGCAGGAGGTAGCGCTTGGCGATCTGGAGCTTCTCGTCCGCCGTGTAGCCCGCGATCTGGATGATCTCCATGCGGTCGCGCAGCGGCCCCGGGATCGTGTCGAGCGTGTTCGCGGTCGTGATGAACATGACCCTCGACAGGTCGAAGGCGAGGTCCAGGTAGTGGTCGCGGAAGTTCGAGTTCTGCTCGGGATCGAGCACCTCGAGCATCGCGCTCGCGGGGTCGCCGCGGAAGTCCGAGCCCATCTTGTCGATCTCGTCGATCATGAAGAGCGGGTTGTTCGAGCCGGCGTCTCGGAGCGCGCGGACGATCGTGCCGGGCATCGCGCCGATGTACGTGCGGCGGTGACCGCGGATCTCGGCCTCGTCGCGCACGCCGCCGGCGCTGATGCGCTCGAACTCGCGCTCGAGCGCCCGCGCGATCGACTTGCCCAGCGACGTCTTGCCGACGCCGGGAGGGCCGACGAAGGACAGGACCGCGCCGCGGGAGACCGATTCCTGCCCACCCTTGAGCTTTCGCACGGCGAGGAACTCGAGGATCCGGTCCTTGACCTGCTCGAGACCGTAATGGTCCTCGTCGAGCACCTTGCGCGCGTGGTCGAGGTCGAGGTTGTCCTCGGTCGAGGAGTCCCACGGCAACGACGCGATCCACTCGAGGTACGTGCGGATGACGCCGTGCTCGGCGGCCGCGGGCGGGAGGTTCTCGAGCCGGCCCAGCTCGCGGTCGGCCTGCTTGCGGACGTCCTCGGGCAGGTCGATCGCGGCGAGCTGCTCGCGCAGCTCGTTGGCCTCGGCCGCGGACTCGTCGAACTCGCCGAGCTCCTCCTGGATCGCCTTGAGCTGCTGGCGCAGGACGAACTCGCGTTGCGTGCGGTCCATCTCGCTCTGGACCTGGCTCTGGATCTCGGTGCCGATCGAGATGACCTCGAGCTCGCGCGCGAGCAGCTCGGTCAGGCGGCGCAGGCGCCGCGCGACGTTCGTCTCCTCGAGCAGCTCCTGCTTCTGCTCGGTCGGCAGCCGCAGCGAGCCGCAGATGAGGTGGCTGAGCGCGTTGGGCTCATCGACGTTGGCGACCGCGACCTGGAGCTCCTCGGGCAGGTAGGGCACCGCCTCGACGATCTGCGAGAACGTCTGCTGGACCGAGCGCATGAGGGCGGTCAGCTCCGGGGTTTCCTCGACGACGTCGGGCAGCTCGGAGATCTCGGCAACGAGGTAGGGGGTCTCCCGCACCCAGCGGTCGATGTGCACGCGCTGCGCGCTCTGGACGAGCAGGCGCAGCGTGCCGTCGGGGACACGCATCATTCGCGCGACGACGCCGACCACGCCGACCTCGTAGAGCTGCTCGGGCCCGGGCTCCTCCACCTCGGCCTCGCGACTGGCCACCATGACGAGCATGCGGTCGCCGGCGAGCACGTCGTTGACGAGCTCGACCGAGCGCTCCTGCCCGATCGCCAGCGGCGTGAGCGTGTCGGGGAAGGGCACTGTCTCTCGCAGCGGTAAGACCGGCAGCATCTCCGGCAGCTCCTGGCGGCCGCCGACCTCGATCTCGCGGGCAGGGTTGCCGTCGTTGATGACGTCGATCATGACTCTGTGATCCCTGGAGGCGGGCTGCTGCGCCCGCGTTCGATCGGCACCGAGCGCGTGTGCGACTCAGTGGCGGCGAGCGGCAACTCGACGCGCAGGATCCCGTCCTGGTAGGTGGCCCTGGCCTCCTCGGCGATGACCTCGGCGCCGAGCGAGATCGTGCGCCGGAACGGGCCGTGCTCGATCTCGAGCTGCTGATAGACGCGACCCTCGGCATCCGAGGCGCCGCGGCGATGGCCGGTGAGCGTCAGCTCGCGGCCCTGGATCTCGAGGCCGAGATCGCCCGAGTCGATCCCGGCGAGCTCGGCGTGAACGATCGCGCGCGGCGGGTCGTCGGCGTAGAAGACGTCGACAGCGGGCGAGAAGCCGCTGCGGCGCGAGGTCAGCCCAGTGCTGCCGAAGACGTCGCCGAACAGCTCGTCCATCTCGCGACGCATGCGCTCGAAATTCGCAAACAGATCCCGGTCACGTGCCATAGGGAATGGGACAGTACCCCCTTCGCGCCGCGACTCACACGTCGTAAACGGCGCCCCCGTGCGCAACCTCGACCGGACCCGAATACGTGCGCTGTGCCCCGGCCAGCGCATGGTCACGTTCGCACTCGTCGGAAATGTGCGTGAGCACGAGCCGCCGCGCGTTGCACTGCGTGGCGACCTCTCCGGCCTCGGCAGCGGTCATGTGCCCCCGCGAGGAGTCCGGATCCGGCTCCGGCAGCGTCGCCTCGAGGATGAGCAGGTCCGTGTCCGCGGCGAACGCGTCAAGCGCATCGGTGAAGCGGTGGTCGGCGCCGTAGGTGAAGCGGCCCTCGCCCTCCGTCGAGCTCACCTGCACGGCGTTGCACGGGATGAAATGCGGGACGGGCGCAAAGCCGAAGCTCAGGGTGTTCACCGCGACGCGCTGCGCCGGGTCGTACTCGCTGATCGCAAACGCACCGTCCATGAGCTCCTCGTGTCCGCCTCCGCGCGCGAGCATCCGCAGCGCCTCGGTCCCGTCCGGCGGCAGCAGAAGCTGGGGCTGGCGGCTCGAGCCGCGCGGGCCATACGTCAGGGCACACGCGTACGGCACGAGATCGATGAAGTGGTCGGCATGCATATGCGACACGACGACCACGTCGACCGCCGCGTAGTTGCACACGCCGCGCAGCTTCGCGAACACGCCGCTCCCGCAGTCCACCAGCGCACACGTCCGCTCGTCCTGCACGAGGTAGCCGCTGCATGCACCGTCCGCGTCCTGCCAGGAAGGAGACTTTCCGAGCACCGTGACACGCATTGGTGCGACTGTATCGGCGCGCGACCGACCTGAGCTCAGCCCGTCAAGACCCCATGCATCGAAGCCTGCTCCTGAGCACTCGGAAAGGCCCAGGCCACCTGCGCCCGCCGCTCCTGCCGGAAGCTGAATCGCAGCTGCTGCGGCGGCGTCAACCCCTCCGGCGAGTCCGGTCGGAACGTCGCACAGGCGTCATCGAGCTCGAGGGCGCACAGCAGGTTGCGGTGAAAGAAGCACTCCTCGCACGTCACCCTCTTCGTCGCCCGCGTCCTCGCCATTCTCGTCCCTCCGGCCATTCGTAGCTTGCCTGTCGCGGTGGCCATTCGACCACGCGGCGACGCCGGCCTGCAAGGGGTCTGAGACGCGTTTTCCGCTCGTGACGGACTTTTGATTTCGGGCAGCCCGCAAATGACGGACGAAACGGGGTCGCTTCCCGTTCGAGGTTGCCGATATGCAAGTCTCGCCCCTCCTCGCGGCGCTCTTCCCGCTCCTTGCGAAGAGATCTCTTCCCATGAGAATCCTCATCACCGGCATCAGCGGCTCGATCGGCTCGGCCGTCGTCCCCGCCCTGGCGCGCGCGGGTCACGAGCTGCGCGGCTTCGCGCGGGAGCGTTCCCGCGTGCGCGCGGACGTCCCCGTCATCCGCGGCGACGCGGTCAGCGGCGCCGGCCTGGACGAGGCGCTGGATGGCATCGACGCCGCCTACTTCCTCATCCACTCCATGGAGGTCGAGGACGGATTTCCCGAACGCGAGCGCCTGGCCGCCGAGAACTTCGTCGCCGCCACCGCTCGGGCGGGCGTCAGGCGCGTCGTCTATCTCGGCGGCATCGTCCCCGAGGGCCAGCGGCCGTCGCGCCACCTGAGCAGCCGCCTGGACGTCGAGCGCATCCTGCTGGCGGGCGTGCCCGAGGCGGTCGCGCTGCGCGCGTCGATCGTCATCGGCGCACGCTCACGCTCGTTTCGGTTCCTCGTGCGCCTCGTCGAGCGCATGAGCGTCCTGCCGCTCCCGAAATGGCGCGTGCACCGCACACAGCCGATCGACGTGCGCGACGTCGTGTCATTTCTCGCGGCCGCGGCGACGACGCCGCTCGCGACGGACGGCCTGTCGCTCGACATCGCCGGACCCGACGTTCTGAGCTACCAGGCGATGATCGAGCGGATCGCCGACATCATGCTCGTGCGCCGGCCCGCGGTGCGCTTCGGGCGCTACTCCACGCCGATCGTGGCGCCGATCGCCGCGGCGGTCGCCGGCGAGGACCCGGCATTCATCGGACCGCTCATGGAGAGCCTTTCGGGGGACCTGCTGCCGCGCGACGATCGCGCGCCCGAGTTGCTCGGGGTGCGCCTGCACTCCTACGACCGCGCGGTGGAGAGCGCGTTGCGCGAGTGGGAATCGGACGAGCCGCTCCGGGCGCGCTAGCTAGCCAGCCAACCCATCATCTAGGGTCAGTCCCGTGTCCGTCGTGATCGCCAGCATCGACATCGCCGCGCCACAGCAGCGGGTGTGGGAATACATCATGGACGCCGACCGCATCGACGACTGGGTGACGATCGTGCAGAGCATCGACTACGCCGACCCCGGACCGGTGCGAACCGGGTACCGGATGGATCAAACGCTGTGCATCCGCGGCATCAGCTTCAAGGTGCATTGGACGCTGAAGCACCTCGACGCGCCCAACTACGCGCGCTGGGAGGGCGAGGGTCCCGCGCGCTCGCGCGCGGTCATCGAGGATCGGCTCAGCACGCGCGACGGCGTCAGCCGGTTTGATTACCACAACGAGTTTAGAACGCCGCTTGGTGCGTTGGGCGCGGCGGCCTCCAAGGCATTCGTCGGCGGCATTCCCGAGAAGGAGGCCAATGCATCGCTGCGGCGCCTCAAGGAGCTTCTGGAAAGCACGTCGTAGGGCTTCGGACGGCTGCTACGCTTGCCTTGTGTCAATAATTGGACGGGTTGCCCGTACGGGGAAAGGTTGTCATGGCGGACTTTCTAGATGAGAAGCGAAATGAGATCACAGCGCGGCTGAAGGAGCTGCGGCCGCTGGTTGACGAGTACAACCGGCTCGAGGCGGCCGCGGCCGCGCTCGATGGCGTGTCGGGCAACGGGGGATCCTCCGCTCCGCGTCCCGCAGCCAAGCGCTCCACCAAGGCCACGCCACGGCGCCGTAGCGCGACCGGCAAGCGGCGTGGCCGGCCCAAGGGCAGCGGCACGCGCGGCAACGAGGCACTCGCGCTCGTCACGTCCAACCCCGGGATCACGATCCCCGAGCTGGCCGACAAGATGGGCATCAAGCAGAACTACCTCTATCGCGTTCTTCCCGGCCTGGCCGAAGACGGCTTGGTCAAGAAGGACGGGCGCGGCTGGCATCCGAAGGACGCCGCTTAGCCTCACACCAATCCGAGCTGCTCGACGGACGCGCGCTCGTCGGTGAGCTCTGAGACGGTGGCATCGAGCTTGGCCTGCGCGAACTCGCCGAGCTCGAGGCCCTCCACGATCTCGTATCCGCCGCCGCTGACGCGTACCGGGAAGCTCGAGATGATTTGCTCGCTCACGCCGTAGGAGCCGTCCGATGCGACGGCCATCGAGCGCAGCCCGTCGGCGCCCTGGACCCAGTCGCGCACGTGGTCGATCGCCGCGTTCGCGGCCGACGCCGCCGACGACGCGCCGCGTGCCTCGATGACCTCGGCGCCGCGCTTGCCGACCCGCGGGATGTACTCGTTCTCATACCAATCCATGTCGACGAGATCGACAGCACGCTCACCATTCACATTTGCGTTGAATAGGTCAGGGAACATCGACGGCGAGTGGTTGCCCCACACCACGAGGTCGTGCACCTCGTCGACGTCAACACCCAGCTGCTGCGCGAGCAGCGCGACCGCCCGGTTCTGATCGAGGCGCGTCATCGCGGTAATGCGCTCGGCCGGGATGTCCGGCGCGTTGGAGGCGAGGATCAGCGCGTTCGTGTTGGCCGGGTTGCCGATGACGAGCACCTTCACGTCATCGGCGGCGCCGGCGTTCAGCGCCTCACCCTGCGGCTTGAAGATCGCGCCGTTGGCCTCGAGCAGGTCGGCGCGCTCCATCCCCTTCGCGCGTGGGCGAGCGCCGACGAGCAGCGCGATGTTGACCCCGTCGAACGCCTGCACGGGATCGTCGTAGATGTCGACCGATGCCAGCAGCGGGAACGCGCAGTCGGTGAGCTCGAGCGTCGTGCCCTCTGCGGCCTTGACCGCCGCCGGGATCTCGAGCAGCTTCAGCGCCACCGGGGTGTCGGGACCGAGGAGCTGACCGGAGGCGATCCGAAACAGCAGCGCGTAGCTGATCTGGCCGGCCGCGCCGGTGACGGCCACGTTCACAGGGGCGTTGCTCATGCGTTCATCTCCTCGATTACTGCGTCGGCGAACTCGCTCGTGCCGACGGCGGTTGGGTCATCGCGCGTCGGTTTCAGATCGTATGTGACCTTCTCGCCCTTCCGTATGACGGTCGCGATCGCGGTCTCCATCGCCTGCGCGGCATCCGTCTCGCCGAGGTGGTCGAGCATGTAGACGCCCGACAGCATGAGCGCGGTCGGGTTGACGCGGTTCAGGCCCTTGTACTTCGGCGCCGAGCCGTGCGTCGCTTCGAAGACCGCGGCGTGCGTCCCGATGTTCGCCCCGCCGGCGAAGCCCAGGCCGCCGATCATCCCGGCGCCCAGGTCGGAGACGATGTCGCCGTAGAGGTTCGGCAGCACGATGACGTCGTACTCCTCCGGGCGCGAGACGAGCTGGTTGCAGAGGTTGTCGATGATCCGGTCCTCGAACTCCACGCCGGGGTATTCCCCGGCGACGCGGCGCGCCACTTGCAAGAACAGGCCGTCGGAGAACTTCATGATATTCGCCTTGTGCGCCGCGGTGACCTTGCCGCGGTCGTGGGAGATGGCGTACTCGAACGCCGCGCGTACGATGCGCTCCGATCCGAAGACGCTGATCGGCTTGATCGAGATGCCGGCGTCGTCGCGGACGGTCGCGCCGAGCTCGGCGAGCTTCTCGCGCAGCGCGGCGTTCTCCTCCGTGCCGCGCTCGAACTCGATCCCCGCGTAGAGGTCCTCGGTGTTCTCGCGCACGATGATGATGTCGGTCTCGGGGAAGCGGGTGCGCACGCCCTCGTAGGCCTTGCAGGGGCGGATGCACGCATACAGGTCGAGCTCGCGGCGCAGCAGGACGTTGACCGAGCGAAAGCCCGATCCGACCGGCGTCGTCGTCGGGCCCTTGATGCCGACGCCCGTGCGCTTGAGCGCGTCGAGCGTCGCGTCGGGGAAGGGGTTGCCGTGCGCCTCGTACTCGTCGACGCCGGCCTCGTGGCGGTCCCAGTTGAAGTCGACGCCGGTTGCCTCGAGGACGCGGCGCGTGGCCTCCGCCAGCTCGGGTCCGGTGCCGTCCCCGGGGATGAAGGTCACGTCGTGGGCCATGGGGGTGGGTCCTTGCGCGGTCAGGGTCTGAAGGACGGGCGATCCTACCGGCCGGTTGGCCGACGGCCTTTGAATCGCCGCTCGTCGCCGACCCGATCGCGTGCGGCCTGGCGCGCGGTGGGTCCGGCGCAGCCCGAGCAGCGGGGGGTGGACCATGCGCTCCGACGCGCTTCGCCGCCTGTCAAGATCGCTCTCGATGTTCGGGACCGGCTCCTCGATCCAGCTCGCTCGCGTCTTCGGGATCCGGATCGGCGCGAGCCCGAGCTGGTTCGTCGTCCTGTTCGTCTTCATCTACCTCTTGTCGGACAGCTTCCAGCAGGTGCTCGACGGCTCGAGCACGCAGGCCTACGTCGTGGCCGTCGTCGCGGTGATGCTGTTCTTCTCGTCGATCGTCCTGCACGAGCTCGGCCACGCGGTCGTCGCGCAGCGGGCCGGGATCGCGATCCGCGGGATCGACCTGTGGTTCTTCGGGGGCGTGGCGCACATGACGAGCGACCCGGACACCCCCGGCAAGGAGTTCAGGATCGCGGTCGCGGGGCCGCTGGCAACGCTCGCCCTGGTCGGCGTCTGCGTCGCCCTCGTCGCCGCGATCAGCGAAGACCCGGCGCTCGAGGTCATCCTGTTCTCAAGCGACGTCGAGATCTCCCCCGCGCTCGCGCTGCTCGGTTGGCTGGCTTTCATCAACACGGCCGTCTTGTTGTTCAACATGCTGCCCGCGTTCCCGCTCGACGGCGGCCGGATCGCGCGCGCGCTCATCTGGAAGCTCACGGGGAACCGCACTCGCGCGACGCGCCTCGCGGGCCGCGTCGGCGAGGGCTTCGCCTACCTGCTCATCGGCGTCGGCGTGTTGCTCGCCGCACGAGTGGACGTCGTCGTCGGCGTCTGGCTTGCGGTTGTCGGCTGGTTTCTCGCGCAGGCGGCGCGCGGCGCGATCGTCAGGACCGCGCTCACCGAGCGCATCGACGGCATCACGGTCGCCGACATCATGGACGCGGAGCCCGTGGCGATGCCCGCCAGCTTGGCGCTATCACGCGCCGAGGACGAGTTCTTCCAGCGCTACGGCTGGAACTGGTTTCCGGCTGTGGACGAGCACGGCCGGTTCCTGGGGATCGTGCGAAGGGAGCGCGTCGAGGAGGAGATCGCCGCCGGGCGGCCGGCGCTGGAGATCGCCGAGGTCGCCGAGATCGGCGACGCAGCCGGGTGGCGGGTGCCGTCAGACCGCCCGCTCGAGACGCTGCTGGAGGACGAAAGCCTGCGCGACAGACGCGCGCTCATGGTCGTCGACGGCGAGGGAGTCCTGCGCGGCGTCGTGACGATCGAGCAGGTCGGCCGCGCCATCACGGCGACGCTTGCATAGAGTGAGATCCTTGCCCGCTCACGACGTGCTCATCATCGGCGCCGGACTTGCCGGCCAACGCGCTGCGCTCGCCGCCGCCGAGGCGGGTGCGACGGTCGCGATCATGAGCAAGGTCCATCCGGTGCGCTCGCATTCGGTCGCCGCCGCGGGCGGTATCAACGCCGCGATCGCGATCGATGACGACTGGACCGAGCACGCCTCCGACACCGTCAAGGGCTCGGACTACCTCGGCGACCAGGATGCGATCGAGATCATGTGCAGCGAAGCGCCGCAGGAGGCGATGCACCTCGAGCACATCGGCGTCACGTTTCACCGCAACGACGACGGCGAGCTCGACCTGCGCGCGTTCGGTGGGGCGTCGAAGAAGCGCACCGCGTATGTCGCCGACATCACGGGCCAGGCGATCCTGCACGTCCTCTACGAGCAGCTCATGCGCTTCCACGAGGTGGTCGACCGCTACGAGGAGTGGTTCGCGACGTCGCTCATCCTCGACGACGACGGCCACTGCGCCGGCGCCGTCGGGCGCGACGTCCGCACCGGCGCGATGGAGATCTTCAACGCGAAGTCGGTGATCCTCGGTTCGGGCGGCAACGGCCAGTGCTACCGGCCGACGACGAACGCCCTCATCTGCACCGGCGACGGCATCGCGCAGGCCTATCAGGCCGGCGCCCCGCTGATGGACATGGAGATGGTGCAGTACCACCCGACGACACTGGCCGAGAACGGCTTTCTCATCACGGAGGGCGCGCGTGGCGAGGGTGCGCAGCTGCTCAACTCCGAGGGCCGGCGCTTCATGGAGGACTATGCGCCCAACAAGATGGAGCTCGCTTCGCGCGACGTCGTGTCGCGCGCCGAGCAGACGGAGATCAACGAGGGCCGCGGCGTCGGGTTCGACGGACAGGGCATCTACCTCGACATCACCGTCGTGCCGAGGAAGCGCATCCTCCAGTCGCTGCGCGAGATCGTGAACATCGGGCGCGACTTCGCCGGCACGGACATCACGCGCGAGCCGATCATGATCCGCCCCGGGCAGCACTACATCATGGGCGGCGTGAAGACCGACGTCGAGGGGCGCACGCCGATCCTGGGCCTCTACGCCGCGGGCGAGGTCGCCTGCGTGTCGGTGCACGGCGGCAACCGGCTGGGAGCCAACTCGCTGCTCGACACGCTCATCTTCGGCCGGCGCTCGGGCGAGCACGCCGCGGCGCGCGGCAAGGATAGGGCGATGCCGCAGGCGCCCGCGACCCGTCTGAGGGAGGACGTCGACATGGTCGACTCGATCATCGGGCGCGAGCGCCAGGGGCGCCGCATCTCCGAGATCAAGGACGAGCTCGGAGACACGATGAACCGGTACGTCGCGGTGTACCGCGACGAGGAGGGGCTCACGACGGCCCTGGAGACCGTGCGGCGCCTGAAGGAGGAGGCCACCAAGGCCTACATCGACGACAGCGGTACGGTATTCAACCAGGACGTGCTGAGCGCGATCGAGCTCGGGTACATGCTCGACTGCGCGGAGGCAACGGTCATCGCCTCGATCGAGCGCAAGGAATCGCGCGGCGCGCAGTTCCGGACCGACCACCCGGAGCGCAACGACGAGGAGTGGCTCAAGCACATCAACGTCACGCGCGGCGATGATGGCAGCCCGCAGATCTCATATTCACCAGTCACGATCACGCGCTGGGAGCCGGAAGTGAGGAAGTACTAATGAGCGAGTTCACGCTGCGACTGCGCCGCTACGACCCCGAGTCGGGTGGGCCCCCGTACTGGGAGGAGCACACCGTCGACCTCGAGCCGCACCGCTCGGTGCTCGAGGCGATCCTGCTGGCCAGGGCCCGCTTCGACGGCTCGATCGGCATCCGCTGCTCGTGCCGCGCGGCGATCTGCGGCTCGTGTGGCGTGCGCATCAACGGCCGTCCCGACCTCGCCTGCCACACCCACCTCGACAAGGCGCAACGGCGCGCGCGGGACGGCGTCATCGAGGTCGAGCCGATGGGCAACATGCCGGTCCTCAAGGACCTCATCGTCGACATGGAGGCGGTGCACTGGAAGAAGATCCAGCGCGTCACCCCGTGGCTGATCGCCAAGCAGCCGGTTCCCGAGCGCGAGTACGTCGTCGCGAAGGAGACGATGATCGACGTCACGCAGTCGATGGCGTGCATCCAGTGCGGCGCGTGCGTCTCGGACTGCCTGTCTATGGAGGTCGATCCCGAGTTCATCGGCCCGGCGGCGCTCGCCAAGGCCTACCGCTTCGTCGGCGACCCGCGCGACGACCAGCACTTCGAGCGCCTGAAGGACCTCGCCGAGGACCCGCACGGCATCTACGACTGCACGCACTGCTTCGAGTGCATCGACGCCTGCCCGAAGGGCGTCGCGCCGATGAGCCAGATCATGCGCCTGCGCCGCCGGGCGGGCAACGACTTCGGCATCGAGGACCGCAACAACGGCGAGCGCCACGAAGCGTCGTTCGTGTCGCTCGTGCGCCAGTACGGGCTGCTCAACGAGGCGGAGCTGCTGCCGCGCTCCTACGCGGGCAACTCGCCGCTGGCGAAGTTCAAGCCGGCGGCGGCGAAGGAGCTGACGGACTCGCTGCCGGCGATCGCGAGGGCGCTGCTGCGGCGCAAGGTCACGCCGAAGGCCGTGCTCAAGCCGCACAAGCTCGCGAAGTCCGACCTCAAGGCGATCGACCGCATCTACGACGAGGTCGAGGGGCGCGAGCAGCGCTACGAGCTGAACCTCTACATCTCCGGACGCGACGAGGACGTGGCATGAAGGTCGCCTACTGGCCCGGCTGCGTCTCGCGCGGCTTCACGCCCGAGCTGCACGGCTCGATGGCGAAGATCGCGCCGCTGCTCGACATCGAGCT
>JALZJA010000604.1 GCA_030860005.1 Actinomycetota bacterium | reverse complement strand
ATGCCCGCTCCGGTCAGGAACGCGGCCTGGAAGCCGTCGGTGAGCTCCACGGGATCGCGCGGATTGTCCGTCACCGCGTTGGCGACTGCGACGAGGACCGCGAGGCCGAGCGCGCCGCCGACCTGCTGGCCGGTGTTGATCAGCCCCGAGGCAAGGCCCGAGTCCTGGTCCGATACCCCGCTCACGGCGCCGATCGTCACCGGCACGAAGGCGAACCCGAGTCCGACGGCCGAGACGAGCATGGGGCCCAGGAGGTCACGCATGTAGCTGCCGCCGACCTCGACCTGGGCGAACCACACGAGCGCGATCGCGATCAGCACCATGCCGGTCACGAGGACGGGCTTGAAACCGATCTTCGTGACGAGCTGCGCCGCGATGCCGGCCGAGATGATGATGAAGATCGCCAGCGGCAAGTACGAGAGCCCCGCCTTCAGCGCGTCGTAGCCGAGCACCTGCTGCATGTACAGCGAGATGAAGAAGAACATCGAGAACAGCGCGGCGCCGACCAGCAGGGCCGTGATGTTCGAGCCCGTCAGCGTGCGCGAGCGAAAGATCCTGAACGGCATGAGCGGCGCCGACGAGCGCTGCTCGATGGCGACGAACACGGCGATCAGCGCGAACGAGGCGATCAGCAGGCCGATGGTCTGCGTCGAGTCCCAGCCCGCACGGTTGGCGTCCACGAGCGCGAAGACGAGCAGCGCCAGACCGCCGGTCACCGTCACGGCGCCCGCGACGTCGAATGTCCGCGTCAGCGACTCGCGGCGGCTCTCGCGCAGCAGGCGCGGCGCGAGCAGTGCGGCGCCGACGCCGATCGGCACGTTGACCCAGAAGACCCACTCCCAGCCGAGGTACTCGGTCAGGACGCCACCGAGCAGCACGCCGGCGGCGCCGCCCGAACCGGACACCGCGCCCCAGACGCCGAGCGCCTTGTTGCGCTCAGCGCCTTCGGCGAAGGTCGTCGCGACCATCGACAGCGCGGCTGGCGCAAGCATCGCGCCGCCGAACCCCTGCAACGCCCGAGCCGCGATGAGCTGGCCCTCGTTCGCCGCCAGGCCGCCCAGCAGCGAAGCGACCGAGAACACGAACAGCCCACCGATGAACAGCCGCCGGCGGCCGAGCAGGTCGGAGAGCCGGCCGCCGAGCAGGAGGAAGCCGCCGAACGTGAGCACGTACGCATTGACGACCCACGCGAGGTTGTCCTGCGAGATCTTCAGCTCGGTGCCGACCGTCGGCAGCGCGACGTTGACGATCGCGGCGTCGAGCACGATCACGAACTGCGTGGTGGCGAGGAGCGCGAGCGCGAACCACTTCTGGCGCTGTGTCAGCGGGGCGCCGGTCATGGGTGGCGCTCCGGGTGGGGTTGTCCTAAGATGAGGCGCGGTTCCATTTCGCGGGCCAGCATACGGAAGGGTCGTTCCGCTTGTCAACCATCGCCCATCGCCCCCAGCGTGCGGATGCCCGCCGCAATCGCGAGAAGGTACTCGCTGCTGCGCGCTTGGCATTTGGCGAGACCGGGATCGACACCCAGGTCGACGACATCGCGCGCCGTGCCGGTGTTGGCGTGGGCACGGTCTACCGCCATTTCCCGACGAAGGACGCGCTTGTCGAGGCCCTCGCTGAGGCGCATTTCGACCGCCTCGCCGACGCCGTCGAGGCCGCGCTCGACGTCGAGGGCGACGCATGGACGGTCTTCACCGACGCGATCTGGAGCACCGCTGCCCCGGCCGCGGCGGACGTGGCGTGGTGCGAGATCATCGCCGGTCATCCGCGCAGCGTCGAGGCCGCCGCCGTCGGTCAGCAGCGCCTCGCGACGGCAACCGCCACGCTCATCGAGCGGGCGCAGGCCGCGGGCGCCATGCGCCCCGACGCCACCGTTGCCGACATCAAGACGATCATGTGCGGCTTCGGCCACATCGCCGCGTCGCAGCGCGCCGGAGCGCCGGTCGACTGGGAGCGCTACCTCACGATCGCGCTCGACGGGCTGCGCGCCCGGTGAACTGGTCTCAGCGCCTCGTGAGCGTTACGTTCATAGCGCTCGGGACACTGCATTTCCTGCGCCCGCAGATGTACGAGGAGATCATGCCGGACTACCTGCCGGCGCACCGCGAACTCGTGTTTGCGAGCGGTGCGGCCGAGATCGCCGGCGGCGCGGGCATCGTCTTTGACAGCAGTCGGCGAGCGGCCGGCTGGTGGCTCATCGCGACGCTCATCGCGATCTTCCCGGCCAACGTGCACATGACGCTGCACCCCGACCGCTACCCCGCGTTTGCGCCGTTCCTGCTGTGGGCTCGGCTGCCGCTCCAGGGCGTGCTCATATGGTGGGTGAGCAGCGCGACGCAACGCCGCTGAGGGCTCGTCCGTTCTTGTTTCGAACCTAAAGGAACCTAAGGGAAACCTTCATCGCGGACTTAACCGGGGTTGAGATCGGGGGAGCACAATGCTCCGCAGGTTCCTGTCCGTCGGTTGGATACCCCTCCCCCATCCAATCGACCGCATCCGCTTCGGTGTATACGCCGGGGCGGTGAGCACGGAACCGCGGATCACGCTCCCGAAATGGCGCGACCGCAGACCGCGAGGGTCGGGGCGGGCTGACATTCATGTCCCCGCCCCGCACCCCGCGCGTCATC
>JALZJA010000558.1 GCA_030860005.1 Actinomycetota bacterium | reverse complement strand
GCGCGAGCGACGGCGCGCCGCCCTCGCCGCAGGCGGTCTTTGCGATGGTGCAGCGGCTCATGCGCGAGGGCGACGCGCGCAGCGGGGCGACGGGCACCGGCCTCGTCCCCGACGACGCACGCGCGCTGCTGCGCGCATGGCTTCGCGCGGTGGAGTTCGACCTCTCCGAGACCGAGCTGCTGGCCTACCTCCAGCACGAGGACTTCGTCCACGCCGACCTGTATCGCCGCGCGCGCCGCTGCCACGAGCGCAAGCTCGCCCGCGCGGTGCACGAGATCGTCGGGATGGCGCCCGATGGCGCCGACCTGCCCGCCGCGGCCGCCGCGCTCTTCGACGCCTGCCTCGCGGCGATCCCGTACGCGCCGGCGGCCGCGTTCCTGGGCCGTGAGAAGGCCAAGCTCGCCCACCGCGACGGCGAGCCGCTGCGCGTGGCGCTCGTCGCCGACGCCGTCGGCGCCATGCACGGCGTCACGCACACGCTCGACGAGCTGCGTGAGCGCGGCGTGCCTGGCTTCGAGGTCGAGGTCGTCGGCACCGACGCGAGCGTCGACCGCCGCCTGAGCGCGGTCGCCGAGGTCGACATTCCGTTCTACGCCGGGCTGAAGGTCGGCGTCCCGAGCCTGCCGGCGATCGTCGACACGCTCGCCGAGGGCCGCTACGACCTCGTCCACCTCTGCTCGCCGGGACCGGCGGGCGCCGCCGCGGCGGTCATCGCGCGGGCCATGGGCGTGCCGGTGATGGGCAGCTACCACACCGAGCTCGCCGTCTACGCCGGCCTGCGCTCGCAGGACCCGGGGCTCGAGCTCGCCGCCCGGATGGCGATCTCGACCTTCTACGGCCAGTGCCGGCGCGTGCTCTCGCCGAGCCCGGCATCGGATGAGGTGCTGCGCGAGATGGGCATCGGCGCCGATCGGATCGGGCGCTGGGACCGCGGCGTCGACCTGAGCCGCTTCTCGCCTCAGCGCCGCGTCGAGGGCCGGCTGCCCGGCGAGATCAGCGTCCTCTACGCCGGGCGCCTGACGAAGGAGAAGGGCGCCGATCTGCTCGCCGACACGTTCCTCGCCGCGCGCCAGCGCGATCCGCGCCTGCACCTCGTGCTCGCCGGCGGCGGCCCGGAAGAGGAGATGCTCCGCGAGCGCCTCGGAGAGCACGCGACGCTCCTCGGCTGGCTGGAGGGCAACGAGCTCGCCGTCGCCTACGCCAGCGCCGACATCTTCCTGTTCGCGAGCCGGACGGACACGTTCGGGCAGGTGCTGCTCGAGGCGCAGGCGAGCGGGCTTGCGGTCGTGGCCGTCGCCGAGGGCGGCCCGACGAGCATCGTCGCCGACGGGACCACCGGCCGGCTGTGCGCGCCGGACCCGCACGCGCTGTCCGGTGCGGTGAACGAGCTCGCCAGCCAGCCTCTGCAGCGCGAGCGGCTGGCCCGCACCGCGCTCGAGGCCGTCGGCGAGCGAACGTGGGAGCGCTCCCTGCAGCGACTCGCCGACGGATACCGCCGCGCGCTGGACCCGGGCCAGGCGCTCGGGGAATCCGTCCGTGCCGCGTGAGGCGGCGGTTCTCGAGGCGCGGCGGCGCCTGCGCGGCCGTCGAGACGCACAGCCGCGGCGTCCGACTCGCAAGCCGCTCCTGCGAGTGGCGGACGTCGCGCTGTTCTACGGCGAGCGCAGCGGCGGGATCCGCACGTACCTCGACGCGAAGGCCGCGTGGGCGCGTGAGACGGGCGCCATCGAGCACCACGTCATCGTGCCGGGACATCGTGAGCGCCACGACGACCGCCGCCACGAGCTGCGGTCGCTGCGTTTTGCCGCGACGAACGGCTACCGCCTGCCGCTCGGCGCGGGCGCGCTGAAGACGACGTTGCGCGCGCTGCGGCCGGACGTCGTGCTGTTGCACGACCCGTTCTGGCGCCCGCTCGGCGTCACGCAGGCCGCGCACGCGCTCGGCGCACATGTGGTCGCGGTCCACCACGGCTCGATCGCGCTCGACGCCGCCGGGCTCCCCGGTCCCGATGGCGTGTGGAGTCCCCTTCTGCGCCGCTGGATGCACCGCACCTACCGCGAGGCCGATGCCGTCATGTCGGCGGTTGACGCGCTCGCCGACTGTGGCCGGCGGGCGACGCTCGCGCTGCGTTTCGGGTTGCCCCCGGCGTTCGTGCCCCAGCCGGGCGTGGCGCGCGGGGACGACGTGCTCTACGTCGGGCGCCTCGGCCGGGAGAAGGGTGTGATCGAGTTGCTGCATGCCGCCGCGCGCTCGCGTGAGCCGTGGCCGCTCGTGCTCATCGGACGCGGGCCGCTCGAGGACCGCTTCGCGCGCATGGCCGCGCGGCTGGGCATCGCGGATCGTGTCGAGCTGCGGCCGTACGTCAGCGACCGCGCGCAGCTCGCACGAACCTACGCCGCCGCGCGCGTCGTCGTCATGCCGGGCGCGCACGAGACCTTCGGCCTTGTCGGCTTCGAGGCGGCGGCCTGCGGTGCCGCGGTCGTCACCTGCTCGACCGCGCCCTCGGCCGCGCACATGCGCGCGCTCGTGCGCACGTACGAGC
>JALZJA010000555.1 GCA_030860005.1 Actinomycetota bacterium | reverse complement strand
GCGCGAGCGCCGCAGGGGCCGGGCGGCGCCCTCGTCCTCGGTGCCCTCGGCGACGTCGGTGGCACCGGCGGTATCGGCGGCATCGGCATCGACGGCGCCGTCGGCGTTCCTGGCGCCGTTGTGGTTCTTGGCGCCGTTGGCGTTCTCGCCACCCTGGCGGTCGATGATCGCGCCGATGAGGTCGGCCTTGCGCAGCTTGCGGTAGCCGTCGAGCCCGAGCTCGGACGCGATCTCATGCAGATCGGCGAGTGAGCTGGACTCCAGAGCGGAGCGCGAGATGACGGACATGTGGGTTCTCCTGTGGATCGTCGGTAGGCGCCCGGCCGCGTTGGACAGCGGCCGGCGACTGGTAGGAGCAGAACCTTAGCGCTCGTGGCGGACCGCGTCGCCCAGCGCAAGCGCGCCGTCGACATCGGCTTCGCCGCGCAGCGCCGCTCGGACGGCGAGGAAATCGGCCGCCGCCGCGACCTCGTGGACGCGCAGGATGTGCGCCCCGGCATCGACCCCGTGGGCCAGCGCGGCCAGGCTGCCGGCCGACCTCGCGCGCGGGTTGCGACCCGTCAGCGCACCGATGAAGTCCTTGCGCGAGACCGCCAGCAGCAGCGGGCACCCGAGCGCGTGCAGCTCATCCAGCGACCGCAGCACGGCGATCGTCTGCGTCGGCGTCTTGGCGAAGTCCGGCCCGGGGTCGAGCACGATCTGCCCGTCGCCCACGCCGTGCTCGCGCGCGAGCTCGATCCGCTGCGCCAGGAAGCTCGCGACATCGGACGCGACGTCGTCGTACAGATCGGGATCCTGCAGGCGCTGCTTCGGCGCCGCGCGCGTGTGCATGAGCACCAGCGCCGCGCCCGTTGCGGCGCAGACGTCCGCGAGCTCAGGATCGCGCAGCCCGCTGACGTCGTTGATCATCGCCGCGCCCGCGCCGATCGCCGCCAGCGCGACGGCGGGCTTGTACGTGTCGACGGACACCGTCGCCCCGAGCTCGCCGGCGAGCAGCTCGACGAGCGGCACGACGCGCTCGATCTCCTGCGCAACGCTGACCGCCGGGCGCTGGGTGATCGCCGATTCGCCGCCGACGTCGAGCAGATCCGCACCCGCGTCGAGCAGCTCGCGCCCGTGCGCGAGCTGCGATTGCAGATCCGGATAGGCGCCGGCATCGGAGAAGGAGTCGGGCGAGGCGTTGATGATGCCCATGAGCCAGGGCCGCTCGCCGAGCGCGAGCGTCCGGCCCGCGGCGACGAGATCAAAACGTCGCACGACCGACTACGTTCGCACCGTGCGCCTGCGAACGGTTTCGTTGCCCGCCTTGTCGCGCGTCGTGATCTTCACCGTGAACTTCCCCGAGCGGCGGTAGCGGTGCCGGAAGCGCGCGATGCGCCCGCGGCGCGAGGTCTTCCTGCCGTCGCCCCAGGACACGACGGTGCCGGCCATTGCGGAGGTCCGGTGGCCGGCACGGCGCGGGTCGCGCCCGCGCACCACGAGGTTGACGCGGCGGCCCTTGCGGCTGAAGCGCACGCTCTGGCGCGGCCGCAGGTCGTCGACGATGAGCGCGCGCGTCTTCGTCCGCTTGAACTGGCCGCGCACGTCTTTGGCGATCACCTGCCACTTGTGCCGGATGCCGCGCAGCGACTTGGCGAGCTTCATCTTCACGTTGGTCGTCGTCCCGGCGAGCTTGCCGTCGACGTAGACCTCGTAGCGAACCGGGCCCCAGAGCTCGAAGGACCGCTGCCACGTGAGCTTCGCCCGCGCGGCGACGCAGCACTTGCGCCTCGTGTACCCGACGAAGTTGCCCGGCTCGCGATCGCCGTAGCCGGCCACGAGCTTGCCGCCCTGGATCCAGGCGACGATGAAGCCGTCGCTGCGGTCGGCGGCGGCCTGGAGTCCCATGCCCGCAGCCACCGCGCCGAGCTCGGGCCGCGAGAGGTTGACCTCGGGCTGCGGCTGCCCCTCGAGGTACGGGCGCACGCGCACGAACGGCGGCTGGCCGAGGCCGCCGAGGATGCCTGCGACGAGTCCGTTGTCGTTGTCGGACATCGCCGCGGTCGGGGTCGACGGAACCGCGCTCGGCAGGAGGATCCTGCTGCCGGCGCTGAACATGTCGCGCTTGTCGATCGTGGCGGCCATCGGCTGACGCGACGTTGCGCCGGCCATCGCGGCGAGCCCGACGCCGCGAGGCGTGATCTCGATGCGGGGCTCCGTGCCCGGCTCGTTGCCGACGTCGATGCCGATCGGGGGATCGAACGTCGTACCGCGTTGGCGGCGTGCGAGGATCCGCGCGCCGCCGCCGGAGAGCACCTGGCGAAAGACGACCCAGGCGTAGCTCGAATCCTCTTCGGCGTCGATGTCCGGCAGCTCGGAGAGCGTCGACGCCTTGCCGGCGAAGGACGGTGGCGTGAGGTCCTGGGGTGCGTTCGAGAGCCCGCTGCCGAAGACCTTGCGCGCATAGACGTGGCCGGCCTCGCCCCAGGTCACGACGGCGACGCCGTCAGCCGAGATCGCGATCTTCGAGCGGCCGCTGCCGTGGCCGGCAGCGTTGGTCGCCGCGAAGTCGGCGACCTGGGGCAGCGTCGACCAGCGGTTGTTGGTGCCGTCGAGGCGCGACACGCGCACGTCTGCCGCGTTCGAGGTGAAGCTTGCCATGGCGGTGCCATGAATCGACATGTCCACGGATGGGTCCGAGCCGTCGCCGAGCGCCGTGGTCCCGGAGAAGCCCGTGCCCGCGGGCCGCACGACGCCGTGCACGAAGCCGCCGTTGACGAAGACGACGACGAGGCGCCCGCCGGGCGCCGCCGCGATCGCCGGCTGCGAGCTCAGGCCCGCAAAGGCGCCGTCGACTCGCTCGGGCGGCTGAAAGACGCCGCCCGAGAAGCGCGAGACGAAGACGTGATCGACGCCGCCCACGGTCTTGATGTACGCGACTGCGCCGGTCCCATCGCGCGCCAGGTCGATGTCCCCGACGACGCGCGCGTCGTCGATCGGATTGCCGGGAAAGAAACCGGCCTGCGCGGTGGAGGTCCACGCGGCGGTGTAGATACAGGCGAGGGTGCTGGCAACAATCAGCAGGCGGCGCATCAGGACAACTTACGCGGTTGCGACGACGCCTTCGGCAGTTGCCTCCGCGCGCCAGCGATCCAGGTGCCCCGCGGCCGCGGCGTCATCCCATCCCAGCTCGGCGCCGAGCGCCGCGGCGACGCGGCCAACCGCGGGACCGTCGGCGCCGAGC
>JALZJA010000532.1 GCA_030860005.1 Actinomycetota bacterium | reverse complement strand
CAAGCGCGCGCCCGGGGAGGACCAGCCCGAGCGCATCCGGCGCGATCCGGCGGTCCTGGCCGATCTGCTGGCGCGGCCGGTCGACGAACAGCATCGATAAAGGACGAGGGTTGGAAGCGCGCGCCGGCTCAACAGGTGCGGGCGCCGAGCAGGAGTGCGCCCAACCCGGCTCGAAATACCGAGGGCACACACCGATGGTGCAAACTCACCGTGCCTCGCGCGCCCGTACAATCCTGATCGATGCGCCGACGGATCCGCTCCGCGGCCTTCCCCCTCCGCCGCCATACGCTGCCGCAGGTCGCGGTCGACGGGGTGTTGGTCGCGCTCGCGTATTGGCTGGCCTACCAGCTTCGCTTCGACGGGGAGCAGGGGGTTCCCGCGCGCTACGAGGAGCTCCTCGACGCAACGATCGTGCCCGTCATCGCCGGATCGCTGATCGTCTTCATGGCGTTCGGCCTGTACGCGAAGTGGTGGCGCTACGTCACGCAGCGCGACTACACGAAGGTCCTGCAGGCGGTCGTCGCCGCCGCGCTGCTGCTGCCGGGCTACGTCGCGCTCGCCAAGCCGGTCACGATCGGCATGAGCCCGGAGCCCGTCACGAGCGTCACCGCGCCGACGGGCGTCATCGCCCTCTACTTCCTGCTCATGCTCGCGTTCGTCGCGGGGGCGCGCTTCATCGCGCGTTCCATCCACGAGCGCCCGCTGACCGGGTTTCGCGCGCGCAAGGGCGCCCGCGGCCTGCTGATCGTCGGCGCCGGCGACGGTGGCCGGCTCGTCCTGCGCGAGATTCTGCGCAACCCGCAGCTCGGCCTCAAGCCGGTCGGCTTCGTCGACGACGACCCGACGAAGCGCCGCCTGCGGATCGACGGCGTGAAGGTCCTCGGCGCGACGAGCGACCTCGCGCGGATCCTCGAGGAGGCCGAGCCCGACGAGGTGACGATCGCGATCCCCTCCGCGCCCGGCACGGTCCGCGCCACCGTCGTGCGCGCGTGTCGCGAGCGCGGCATCCCCGTGCGGACGCTGCCGACGGTCTTCGAGCTGCTCCAGGGCGGCGGCCAGCTCGTGCGCCAGGCGCGCGAGGTGCAGGTCGAGGACATCCTCGGCCGCGAGCCGGTGCGCATGGAGCTCGACCGCGTCGGGGCCTACCTCAACGGCGAGGTCGTGCTCGTCACGGGGGCCGGCGGCTCGATCGGCAAGGAGCTCTCGCGCCAGATCGCGCGCGTCGCCCCGCGGCGGCTCGTGCTGCTCGACCACGCCGAGGACAACCTCTTCACGATCCAGCGCGAGCTCGAGCACGACCGCCACGTCCACCCCTCGACGCTCGACGCGGTGCTCGCCGACTGCAAGGAGGAAGAGCGGATGCGCGAGGTCTTCGCGGCCTACCGCCCGACCGTCGTCTTCCACGCCGCCGCCTACAAGCACGTCGGGCTCATGGAGCAAAACCCGGTCGAGGCGGTGCGCAACAACGCGATCGCGACGCGCCTCATGGCGCGCATCGCCGGCCAGGAGCGCGTGAACACGTTCGTGCTCGTCTCGACCGACAAGGCCGTCGCGCCGGCGACGGTGATGGGTGCGTCGAAGGCGCTGGCGGAGTTCGCGATCGAGGCCGAGCAGGCGCGCTTTCCGCAGACGCGCTACTGCGCGGTGCGCTTCGGCAACGTGCTCGGCTCGTCGGGTTCCGTCGTCCCGATCTTCCGCCGGCAGATCGCGCTCGGAGGTCCGATCACGGTCACGGACGAGCGGATGACGCGCTACTTCATGACGATCCCCGAGGCCGTCCAGCTCATCATTCGCGCCGGCGGCCTGTCGCGCGTCGCGGTGACGGCGCACGACTCGCCGGAGCAGTCCGCGCCGAGCTGCGACATCTACGTGCTCGAGATGGGTGAGCCGGTGCGCATCCTCGACCTCGCACGGACGATGATCGAGCTGTCCGGGCTCGAGCCCGACCGCGATATCGCGATCGAGGTCGTCGGCCGCCGTCCAGGCGAGAAGCTGCACGAGGAGCTCTTCAACCCCTACGAGCGCCCGCAGCCGACGCCGGCCGAGAAGATCCTGCGCGCCGAGCGAGAGCGCCGCGAGCCGGAGGCCGTCGACGGCATGTTCGACCAGATCGGGCTGCTCGTACTGGAGGGAGACGCCGCCGGACTGGCGGCGAAGGTGTCGAAGCTGTCGGCCGTTCGCGGCGGTTGGCTGGTGGGAAGCGCGGACGCGTGACCCCCGTTTCGGGCAGGCGCGGTCCGGCGCCAGGCGCGACGGGACATGACGTCGCCGCTCACATGACTAGGATCCTGCGGACGTGAACGATGCGATGATCGTCGCCAGCGCGCTCGGCAACGCCGTCGAGCGAATCGGCGCCTACGGCGGCCTGGCCTCGATGATCGGGCTCGGCGTCCTGGCGCTGCTCTACTTCGCCCAGGCACGCGAGGTCAAACGCCTGCGTGAATGGGCCGGGCGCTCGCCCGAGCGCGCCGCCGAGATCGAGCAGCGCGTGCAGACCGACGCGCCGCGGCGTGTCATCGCCCAGCCGCAGACGCCCGCCGCAGCCGCGCAGGCCACCATCCCCCCGGCGGGCCTGCCATCACCCACCGCCGGGCTCACCGGCGAGGCTGCCA
>JALZJA010000457.1 GCA_030860005.1 Actinomycetota bacterium | reverse complement strand
TGAAGTGACCGCCCAATGCGCGTGACGGCGCGGCGTCAGACGCCGCGTGGCGGCTTCCGCTTTGCCTGGAAGCCACCCGCTCGGCGCACTCGAGCGGGGTCCAGCAGCCGGTCCGCGAGCGGGAACCTTCAGCGGGACGGTAGCGCCAGGTTGGCGTGGTTGGCTATCCTGGCGCTATGAGCGTCGATCCCACGGAGTTGTCGGTCAGCCAGGCACGAGATCATTTCTCTGACGCGGTCAATCGCGCCGCGTTCGGCGGCGAGATCACGTATGTCACTCGTGGTCGTGGCCAGCAGCGTGCGGCCGCGATCGTGCCAGCCGACCTCGTCGAGCGCTACGAGGAGCTCGTCGATCGCGAGGACGGCCGCATCGCCTCCGAGCGGCTCGCGGATCTCGACGCGGGCCGCGCGACCGCGCTGTCGGCCGATGAGGTCAAGAGGGCGCTTGAGCGGTGAGCGATGACGGGCCGTACGTCGTCCGGTACGACCCGCGAGCGATGAAGGAGCTAACCAAGCTCGACAGGCCTATCGCCCGTCGGATCGTCAAGGCCGTCGACGGTCTTGGTGTACAGCCGCGACCTCAGGGCGCCCGCTCGCTGGTCGGATACCCAGGTCTGTGGCGCATCCGGATCGGCGACTATCGCGTCGTGTACGCGATCAAAGACGCCGAGCTCGTCGTCTTGGCGCTGCGCGTCGCTCACCGCAGGGACGTCTACCGCAACCTCTGACACTGCTCAGACGTCCGCCCGTCTCGGAGCGTCGGCCGGCGATGCGGCTCGGTCTCGTTCGCGATCACGAAGCCGCCGGAGGTCCCGACGTCGAGGCGGGACTTTCGTCCGAAGGAGGAACGGCTGGCGCGACGGCATCCTCGCCTGGGTGCCGCTCTTGCGTTTAGGCGGTATCCATCGCGGCAGAGCGCGAATCCGCGTTGCCGCCGCGGAGAGGCTCGATCGGGCGCTCCATCGCGACGGCCTCGACGGATACTCCGTCGGGCATGATGAGCGTGAAACGCTTGATCTCGCGGAAGCCAAAGGCGCGGTAGAGCGGCTCGCCGGGCAGCGTGGCGCCGAGCACGAGCTTCTTGAAGCCCTCCGCGCGAGCCGCGCGCTCGCACGCTTCGAGGATCGCGCGGCCAAGACCACGGCGCGTCCAGTCGCCACGCACGAACATCGCGCGGACGCGGGCGGGCTCGGTTGCCGGATCCAGCAGGCGCGCGTCGTCGCCCAGAGCGCCCGAGCCGGTGTAGAGCTTGTTGCGTTTGCTCCATCCGCCGCAGGCCACGATCTCGCCATCGGCCTCATGCACGAAGTACGTGCGGTCCTCGATGAGCTGCATGTCGAGGTGCGCGATGTACACCGCGGAACTCGCGGTCTGCCGCTCGTCGTAGAAGTGCGGGAACAGGTCGAGCACCGACGCGTGCATCAGCTCGGAAATGGCTGGCGCATCCGGCGCCTGCGCCAGCCGCTGGGGCGGCAACGGCATTGATCTCTGACGCGGCGTAGCGGGCACGGCCTGCGGCTTCTCGGACGATCAGAGTCTCGAAGACGACTGTCTCAGCCTCCGCCGAGCATGTCAACGCGCTGCTTGCACTTCCGCCTGAACGGGGCACTCACGCCCAGCGGCGATCGCGCGACTGGCGGCGTCTGCGCTACTTGCGGCACTCGTCCGGCATGTCAATCCGCGTGCCGTCGCGCTACCGAATTGGGGTCGCGGGGGCGCTTGATCTCCTCGATGCTGCACGGATGGCGGGGACGGGCGATGCCTTTGTTGAACGGTGCGCCTCCAAGGTGATGGCCCGGCACAGTCGCGGGCACGGCGTTCGAGCTATGCCTGACAACACCAATGAGACTTATCGACCTGACGATGTATTTCCCACGCACGAGCGCCTTCTGTAGCTGACAAGAGCTAAAGCGCCTCACGCCAAGCCCCCCGAGCACGAGGTGCCACACGGAAGGGAAAGACGATGGCTGAGCCAAGAACCTGGGATGACTTTGATGTCTACTACCTGCCAACCGACTCAATCAACCGCGCGACCGAGGGCCACCCGTCAGGCGAGGACGGCATCGACCAGGCGCGGGAGCTGGGCGTCGTGGATCCCGAATACATCGAGCTGGGGTTGAGCACCGCGAACGACATCACCTGGTGGAAGAGCATCCGTGCCTACAGCGCTGGCGGACACGACATCGGTCAGATCGCCATGCAAGACGACGATCACGGGCCGCGGTGGTTTCGCCTGCCCCTCGATCAGCTGCGCGGGGGTCGGCTCGATATCGAGAAGGCGAAGCTGTTCGGCGTGCACACCGCGATGTACACACTGCGCTTTGATGACATGCCAGATGGCGGAGGGACCAGGTTCACCTTCGGCTGGCACTACGATGCCAGCTGAAAGCCGCTCGCGCGTCCGATAACCCTGGTCTGCGCCGGTGTCTTGATTTGCAGGGGGAGCGGCCGTCAACGAGCATCAAGCCGGTGACCGGCGCGGCGACCGGCGCGGCGGTGCGCCATCAGCGGCGACCGCACTGGCCCGCGCGAGGCCCGCTCAGCGACCGCCCCAAGCCCGGCCCACCCGCGCCCGCCGCCCACCAGCTACGTCTACGGGAACCCCCCACTGTCGCCCGAGTTCGCCGGCCGCGACCGGCCAACAGTGCCCCCTTTCGACGCATCGCGACAGCTGACTGAGGTGTGTCTGACTCAAAGCCACAGATCGCGGAGTTGATTAGCCCGCATCAGCGGGTCTCCGGCGGTTGGCTTTGACGGTGCTGCAGGCGATGGTACGCGATGCGGTGTCGGCGGGCGCGCATGA
>JALZJA010000399.1 GCA_030860005.1 Actinomycetota bacterium | reverse complement strand
GTGCATGTGCCGCTCGCCCACGCCGCGCCTGACGGAGACGGATTTGATCTTGCCTACGCGGAGGCCGGCACCGACCAGGCCGGTCCTACGCTCGTGCTGGTGGCGGGCGGACCTGGACTGGCGAGCGTCCTTCCCTACCGCAAGGTTCGCGCGCGGCTGGCGGCCCACGGCCTGCACGTCGTCATGCCTGAGCACCGCGGCGTCGGGCTGTCCCGACACACGCCCGACGGCGCGCTGCTGCCCGCCGACGCAGTCACACTCGAGCAGGCTGCGTGTGATGTGCTCGCCGTGCGCGACGCTGTCGGCGGTGAGCGAGCGATCCTCGCTGGGAGTTCCTACGGCGGCTACCTCGCGCTGGAGGCGGCCCGCCGTGGGCCCGGTCGCTTCGACGCGCTGGTCTTGGACAGCACCGCGGCGACGGTCGGGCACCCCGAGCGTGACCGCCAGCGGGCGTGCTTTTGGGACGGCACCGCGCCGGGTTTCGCGCCGCGCGCCGAGCGTATCCGGGCGATCGTAACGAGGGGGATCGCCACCGACGATGAACTCGCGCTCGCGATACCGCTCGTCTACGAGCTCGCCGGGCCCGAGGCCGTAGACGCGCTGCTCACGCGCGCCGAGGGCGGCCACGTCCGTGCGCTCAAGCGTCTGCACCGCCTCGCTGCCCAAGAGGTCGAGGGCGGCCGCAAACCGCTCGTCTTCGACGGCGACCTCACCTTGCCGATCTGGCTTGGCCGTCTCGCGCCGGAGCGGCCGGACGGTAGGCCCTTTGACCGCAGCCGCACGCTCACCGCGGTCCGGGCCGCGCACCCCGAGCTGCCCGACGACCCCTTCGACGCCACACCATGGCTCAGCGAACTGACCGTACCCGCGCTCATCCTGCAGGGCGCTCGCGACATGCGAATTCCGCCCGCCGCCGTCGACGAACTCGCCACCGGCCGGCCCGATGTGCGCCGCATCACATTCGCGCATGCCGGCCACGACCTCCTACGGCTGCGCACCCGAGCCTGCGGACCGATGCGTGCACCGCAGCGAAGCAGACTTGGCGAAGCCCCACGTCGTCGATAGCTGGCGGCGGCTGCTGCTGGATTAGGACCGCCCAATCATCACTCAGGAGCCGATCACAGGCGTCGGACCCAAACATCCTCCTCGCAAAGCTCGAAGCCGCCGCGTTCGCGTCCGACTCCGACGGCATCACGTTGTACAGCGTGTAGACGCCGGGCACGCTGCCGTGCAGACGCTCGAGCGTTTCGTCGATCGCGTGGCCCAGCTGGTTCTCGACAGGCCCTCGCAGACGCACCGGGTGGCCCGATGTTCGTTGCGGCTTGATCGAGGACGCCGCCGCAGTGACGGTGGCCGGCGTCGCCGCGCGATAGTCAGCCGGCCGAGCCGCGCCGTATATCCGTCGAGCCCGGCGTGAGAGACGGCCGCAACGGGCACTCCGTAGACCATGAACATGCTCACTGAGAAGTTCGGTCGGCGGCGGCGGCCAGCGAACAACACTGGCGCTGAGCGGGATCGTATCTTCGGCTCGGCCAGTCAGGACCGTTCCGACCGCCGAGATACGGCCGGTCAGGACCGTTTCGACCGCCAGGGCGACACGGCCGAGCGGGGTCGTTTCGACCGGGGTGAGACGGCCGAGCGGGGTCGTTTCGACCGGGGCGAGACGGCCGACCGGGGCCGTTTCGACCGCCGGGACGACGATGACCGTCATCGCGGAGGCCGTCGTCGGGGCGGCCGATCGGGCTCGGGCGGCGCGCGGTTCGCGATCGCGAAGGCGATCACGACGATCGCCGCGATCATCGCGACGCTCATCGTGGTCGGGATCGTGCTGGTCCTCCTCAAGGCGAACCCTGCGAACGACATCGTCGACGCGCTTCGCGAGATCGCGAGGTTCTTCGCGCAGCCGTTCGACGCGATCTTCGAGCTGGAGCGCCGCCGGCCCGAGATCGCCCTCAACTGGGGCATCGCCGCGGTGGTCTACCTCGTGGTGGCCGGCCTGATCGCCAAGCTCCTCACGCGCTGAGATCCAAGCCCGGGTCCACCGGTCGATTGGTGGACCCGGGCTAGGCTGAACTGACTCCATGTTCTCCCGACAGTTGTTGTCGGGAGGGAGAGTGTCTTAAGGTCCGGAGACCCCGAGTGTCGGGGCCGTCCGGAGTGCGGCTCATCGTCGCTTCTTCACCGCCAAGTGACGAAGTGCAAGGAGTCCGCGTGACGAAGGATGACGTGCTGTTCGGCTATCGCCTGCAGCTGTTCTCGTTGGCCGCCGATCGCGGCGCGTCGCAGGCGTGCCGGTTGATGGGCGTGCATCGATCGACGTACTACCGCTGGAAGGCGCAGGTCGACCGTCAGG
>JALZJA010000345.1 GCA_030860005.1 Actinomycetota bacterium | reverse complement strand
GCGACGGGCATCGCCGTCGCCGGCCGGAACCCCGCGTGCAGCGCCGCGCGGCCGAGCACGCGGGCGGCCTCGCGCAGCTCTTCCTTCGTGTGCGAGGCCATGACGGCAAGCCGCAGCCGCGACGTGCCGGGCGCGACCGTCGGCGGTCGGATCGCCTGCGCGAAGACGCCGCCTTCGAGCGCGGCGTCACAGACGCGCATCGCCGTCTGCGCCTCGCCGACGATCAACGGAACGATCTGGCTCGTCGAGCCGGCGACGTCAAAGCCCTCCCGCGCGAGCTCGGCGCGCAGCACCTCGGCGTTGGCCCGCAGGCGCTCGACCCGCCGCGGCTGCTCCTCGAGGAGCTCGAGCGCGGCCAGGGCGCCGGCGATCGCCGGCGGCGGCGGGGCAGTGGAGAAGATCAGCGGGCGCGCAGTGTTCGTGAGGAACCGGGCGAGCTCGTCGCTGCACGCCGCGAACGCACCGTAGGCGCCGAGCGCCTTGCCGAGCGTGCCGATGACGACGTCGATCTCGCCCGCGAGCTCGGCGTCGGCGACGGCGCCGCGCCCGCCCGGGCCGAGGCAGCCGGTCGCGTGCGCCTCATCGACGACGAGCCGAACATCGTGGCGGCGTGCGAGGTCGGCGATCTCGACGAGCGGCGCGAGGTCGCCGTCCATCGAGAAGACGGATTCCGTGACGATGACGGCGGAACGGTCGCCCGCCTGGGCGAGCCCCCATGCCAGGTGCTCCGTGTCGTTGTGCGCGTAGACGAACGTCTGCGCCCTCGAAAGCCGGCAGCCGTCGATGATCGACGCGTGGTTGAGCTCGTCGGAGAAGATCACCTCGCCGGCGCGGCTGAGCGCGCTGACGACGCCGAGGTTGGCGAGATAGCCCGAGCCGAAGAGCAGCGCCGCCTCCGTGCGCTTGAAGGCGGCCAGGCGCTGCTCGAGCCGGCGGTGCACCGTCATCGTCCCGGACACGAGCCGCGACGAGCCGGCGCCGACGCCCCAGCGCGCCGCCGCTTCGGCGGCGGCCTCCTGCACGCGCGGGTGGTCGGCGAGACCGAGGTAGTTGTTCGAGCACAGGAGCAGCACGGGCTTGCCGTCGAGCACGACGCGGGGCCCCTGCGGCCCGCTGACGAGCCTCGTCGTGCGATAGAGCCCGAGTTCTGAGAGCTCGGCCAGCCGCGCCTGGATCTCGGTCACTGTCAGGGTGCCTCGGCGGTCAGTCCGGCTTCGCCGGGGCGGTGTTCGGAGCGCCGTCCGGACGCTCCGGGACGCGCTGCTTGCGCGCGAACCGCAGCTGGCTCGACGGGTCCCACATGCGCACCTCGATGCCCGAGGCCGTGGATGCGGCGCCGGGTTCGCTCGCCGCGCCGGCTTCGACGACGTCAGCCTGCGGCGTCGCGCCCTCGAGCCAGCCGCTGCGGTTGTCCGGCCGCGGCTGCGCTCCGTTGTCGGGCTGGCGCGCGACGTTCAGGCCGAGGTTCTCGAACATCGCGCGGTCCTCGTCGGGCGTGTTGCCGAGCGTCGTCAGGAAGTTGCCCATCATCACGCCGTTGATGCCGGCCCGAATCGCGAGCTGCTGGAGCTCGCCGATGTTCTCCACGCGCCCGCCGCACAGGCGAAACAGTGCGTCGGGGAGGATGAGGCGGAAGATCGCGATCCACTTGACCGCCTCCCACGGGTCCATGTACTCGCGGTCGCCGAACTTCGTGCCCGGCCGCGGGTTGAGCAGGTTGATCGGCACCGACGTCGGGTCGATCGCCGCCAGCTCGAAGGCCATCTCGACGCGCTGCTCGCGCGTCTCGCCGAGGTTCAGGATGCCGCCGACGCACGTCTCGAGGCCCGCCTCGCGAACGGCGTCGATCGTCCGCAGGCGGCCCTCGTAGCGAACGGTCTGCGACACCTCGGGGTAGTAGGACTCCGCCGTCTCGACGTTGTGGTGGACGCGCTGGACGCCAGCCTCCTTGAGCGCCTTCGCGCGCGCCGGGCTCATGTGGCCGATCGACGCGCAGCGCTTGAGGTTCGTGTGCTCCGCGACGAGCCGCGTGCCCTCGAGCACCTTCTCGAAGTCGCGCTTGGACAGGCCCTGGCCCTGGGTGACCATGCAGAAGCGGTGCGCGCCCGCGGCCTCGGCCGCGCGCGCGTGCTCGAGTATCTGCTCGGGCTCCATCATCGCGTGCATGGGCGTCTCGGCCTCGGCGAAGCGTGACTGCGCGCAGAAGCCGCAGTCCTGGGCGCAGCCGCCGGACTTTGCGTTGACGAGCGAGCACAGGTCCGTCGCGTCCTCGAAGCGCTCGACGCGCACGCGCCAGGCCCGCTCGATCAGGGCCTCGATCTCCGTGCGATCCTCGAGCTCACCGAGGCGCAGGGCCTCCTCGCGGGTGATGAGCGATGTCATTGCGCGGCACACTTGCAGCCGCGCCGGACGCGACGTCGGCTATCGCGTCAGCCGATGTCGCGCGCACCCTTACTTGTGCTTCTTCCTCGTCAGCGTCAGCTCCTCTTGGATCTTCGTGCGGATCGCGTCGGGGCTTGCGCCGGTCAGCGTGCCCGTGCCCTTCAGGTGCTTGTAGCGGCCGGTGCCCTTCGTGAGGTCGATCGTTCCGTTGTACGTCACCGCGAGGGTCTCGGGGTTCGTGACGTAGTTGATCGTGAACGTCCCGCTGAGCGTCCCCTTGTCGAAGAACTGCTTGACGGGGCCGGTGAAGTGGCCCGCGAACTGCGACGTCGGCGTCACCGTCGACGAGTCGTGCTGGACGCCCTCGCCGAGGAACTTCTTGTCGCACGCGATCGTGCCGAAGTTCTCGGCCGTCAACGTGCGTGGCGGCTTCACGGCTATGAGGTTGAGCTCGCAGCTCACCTGCTTGTTGTTGAACGCGTGCTTGGCGCCGGGCTTGTGCTTGCCTGAGCCAGCCTCGGCAAAGCCCGCATAGACGCTGACCGCGGCGACCCCCGCGATTGCGGCGATCGCGGTCGCCAGCAGGTTGTGACGACGGAAAATGCCTGCATTGAGCATCGTGCTGTTCCCCTTACACCTCGAACATGGTCACGGCGGGGCGCGAGCCTAGCCGTTCTCGTAGTGCACAGCTTCCGCGTCGGGATGGTCCTCAAACCACGCCAGCGCGACCGCGAAGGGGAAGAAGCACAGCCCGATCCAGCGCGGCAAGGCGAGGATGTCGTCGAGCACCGTACAGGTCAGGGCCGGCACGCCGGCGAGAAAGAAGACGCCCCAGCCGCCCTGCGGGCGGGCGAGGCAATACAACGCCACGAACGCGATGAGCACGCAGCCGGCGATTCGGCGCGAGGGATCATCGAGCGCGAGCACGATCGGGAAGAGCACGACGTACGCGCCGGTGACGACCGGTAGCGCGGGCAGGGCGCCGAGCCGCTCCCGGGCGTCGCGAATCGAGCCGGTCATCGCGGGAGCTCGACGACAAGCGGCGCGTGGTCGGACGGCTTCGAGCCCTTGCGGTAGTCGCGCGCGATGCCGCACGCGACGAGCGTGGCCCCGAGCGCCTCGCTTACGAGCACGAGGTCGATCCGCAGCCCGAGCCCGCGGTGAAAGTGACCCTGGCGGTAGTCCCACCACGTGTGCTGCACCTCCTCGGGATGAAGCGCCCGATAGGCGTCGACGAGCCCGCCGGCCGCGATTGCGGCGGCGAGCCGCTCGCGTTCGTCGGGCGTCACATGGGTGGCGCCGACGAACGCCGCCGGGTCGTAGACGTCGATGTCCGCCGGCGCGACGTTGAAGTCGCCGCCGACGACAACGGGCTCACCCGCCCCGCGCATCTTTGCAACTCGGGCCGCGATCGCGTCGAGGAACGCGAGCTTCTCGTCGAAGGTCGGTGTGCCCAGCGCGCGCCCGTTCGGGACGTAGACGCTCGCCACGCGCATGCCCGCGACCGTCGCCTCGATCCAGCGCGCCTCGTCGGCCTGCAGCTCGCCCTCGAGGCCCGCGACCGCAGCGGTCAGCGCGAGCTCGCGCCGCGCGAGGATCGCCACACCTGCCCAGCGCCCGGCCGAATGGTGCACGGCGTGGTAGCCGACGGCGTCCAGCTCGTCGTCGGGAAACGCCGCCGCCTCGCTCTTCGTCTCCTGCAGGCACACCACGTCGGGCGCGTGCTCGGCGAGCAGCTCGAGGACCCGCGGCAGGCGCATCTTCAGCGAGTTGACGTTCCAGGTGACGATCTTCACGCGCCGGCGGAGGCTACTCCCGCGCGGGTGAGGTGCCTCGCAGCCGTCGGATCGCTCGGTGACCGCTAGCGGCCCGTCCAGCGCGGCGGGCGCTTCTCGGCGAAGGCCATCACGCCCTCGCGCATGTCGTCCGTCGAGAAGCTCGCCTTGCGCAGCGCGATGAGCTCGCGCTCGACATCGGGGTCGAGCGTCCCCTCGCCGCGCAGCAGCTCGCGCAGGACGCGCTTGTTGCCGGCCATCGACAGCGGGGCGTTCCCGGCGAGCTGCCGTGCGAGCTCGATCGAGGCCTGCTCGAGCTCCTGCGCCGGCACGACCCAGTTCACGAGCCCCCACGTCAGCGCGGTGGGGGCGTCGATAGGTCGGCCGAACAGGAACAGCTCGCGCGTCCGCGGCTCGCCGATCGCGTTGAGGAAGCGACGCAGGCCGGTGTGCGAATAGACGAGGCCGAGCCTCGCCGGCGGCATGGCGAGCCGGATCCCGTCGTGCGCGATGCGCAGGTCGCAGCCGAGCGAGAGCTCGAGCCCGCCGCCGATCGCCGGGCCGCTGAGTACGGCGACCGTCGGGACCTCGGCCGCGTCGAGCGCGGCGAGCGCCACGGTGAACGGGTGCGCGACCAGCTTCTCGGCCTCATGCGCAAAGACGTCCTCGGTGATCTCACCGATGTCGTAGCCCGACGAGAACATCCCGTCTTGGCCGGTGAGGATCACGCAGCGTGCGCCGTCGAGCGCCGTGAGCGCCTTGCTGATGCCGTCGAGGATCACGAAGTCCAGCGCGTTGCGCTTCGCGGGGTTCGAGATCGTCAGCCGCAGGACCCCACTTGCCGGCCGATCGATGCGCAGTTCCCCCGGCATATTCGAGAAGACCGTACCGTCCCCTGACAGGGTTAGAACTACCTCTATGAGGAGTTAGCGCGACCTCGATTTTCGCTGGCGTGGGCGCTATTCAAGGACGACGAGGACGTCTCCCTCGTCGACCGGCTGGCCCTCCTCGCAGAGGATCTCCTTCACGACTCCGGGATCCTCGGCCTCGACCGGCATCTCCATCTTCATCGACTCGAGCGTGATGACGGTGTCGCCTTCTTCGACGGCGTCGCCGACCTTGCACTCGACCTTCCATACGATGCCCGTGATGTGGGCCTCGACTTGCATCACGTCTCCTCCTCGTACGCTCGCCCGGCGGGGCTCGGACCTAAGGCTCTGGCAGAGTAGCCGCCGCGATGGACGCCGACACGATCGTGATCGTCACCGCCCACGAGGAGGCCGACCGGCTGCCCGAGACGCTGGCGGCTTTGGCGACTGCGTTTCCCGGAGCGCGCGTCGTCGTCGCCGACGACGGGTCGACCGACGCGACGTCGCAGGTCGCACGCGACGCCGGCGCCGAGGTCGTGCGCAGCGAGCGTGTCATCGGCAAGGGCGCAGCGGCGACGCTCGCCGCGCGGCGCGTGCTGAGCCGCGCGCTCGAGCCGGAGCCGCCCGTGTTCGTGCTCGTCGACGGCGATCTCGCCGACAGCGCGGCACAGCTTCCGGCGCTCGCCGAGGCGGTGCGCGCCGGCCGCTGCGACCTCGCGGTCGCGGTGTTCGCGTCGCGCGTCGGGGGCGGCTTCGGCCTCGCGATCGGCTTCGCGCACCGCGCGATCCGCAACCTGACGGGGCTGGACCTCAGGGCCCCGATCTCCGGCCAGCGCGCGCTCAGCGGGGCGGCGTTCGCGGTCGTCGTGCCCTTCGCGCCGCGCTTTGGCATGGAGATCGGCATGACGGTCGACGCCGCCCGCGCGGGCTTTCGCATCGAGGAGATCGAGCTCGACCTCGCGCACCGCGCGAGCGGCCGCACGTGGCGCGGTTTCGTCCATCGCGGCCGCCAGCTCGCGGACTTCCTCGCGGTGTACGTCAGCCGGCGCTAGCTGCGCTCCTCGGCGATGAACCGGACATTGACGCGCACGTCACCCTCGGCGCCCCCGGCGATGAAGGTCAGCAGGCGCATGCCTTCCTCGGCGAGCGCGACGCGGTCCTCGCGCGCGACCCGGCCGAACGGCGTGATCTCGAGCGTGACGATGCCACGGCCGCGGATGAGCCTCCACGTTCCGCGGACGAAGCCGTCGACGAGGAACGTCTTCGGCGTCAAGGTGCGCCGGCGATCCGGGTGGGCGACGATCCGCGTCCGGTCGGCGTAGGCGAGCACGGCGTTGTCGAACTCCGGCAGGAACCGCGCGGGCGCGGGGGTGTCAGGATCGGGCAGCGGGCCATCGGACACGTCGAGCAGCTCGCGCCCGCGCTCGTCGCGGAAGCTGCGCAGGCCTGGCCGCAGGCGCTCGACGGCCGGGCCGAGCCCGCTCAGGCCCGACCACGTCCGGATGTCGGCGACCGTCGCGGGACCGAACGCCGCGAGGTAGCGCACGATCAGCGCGTCGGGTTGCGTCGCACGCTCGAGCGGGCGGCCGAGCCAGCGCTGCGCCGTCGTCTGCACGGCGCGGCCGTTGCGCCCCCAGATGCCGCGTGGCGGCACGTGGACGAGCGGCGCGAGCGCCGACAGCGCGTTCGCGAGGACCCGCGGCTCGTGTCCGGGCCACTCGCTCGCGAGCAGGCGGCCGACGTCCCCGAGCGAGCGCGGTTCCTGCTCGACGAGCGCGCGCCCGAGCTCCACCAGCCGTTCGAGCTCGACGCCGTCGAGATGGCGCCCGAAGCAGGCCTGCATGCGGCGCTCCATGACCGGCTGCAGCACGGGCCGCAGCGCGAGGCAGTCGCGGTCGGTCACGACGTGCAGCGTCCAGCGCATGAGCGCGAGCCGGACGACCTTTCGCGCCCCGATCAGCGCGGCCAGGTCGTCGGGGTGAAAATCGGCCAGCCGCGTCCACAGCGCGACGTAGGGAGCGTTCGGATTCTGCGCCTGCAGCCCGACGAGATGCTCGAGCGCCTCCGCCGCCGAGCGCTCGTCTCGACGCAGCAGAAGCTGGCGCTCCAGCAGGGCGCGGTTCAGCGCGCGCGGGCCGAGAACGGCGCCGCTCGCAGGGCTCGGGTTCGCGACGGCTCGTCTTGTCAGCACGTCGGTCACTGGAAGCTGCAGCGTAGCCGTTGCCTTGCTGGAGCTGGCGGTCCGTCGCTAGCCTCTGCTCGGCCACGATGGAAACCGCCGACAGCATCGCCGAGCGCTATCGCGAGAGCACCGCGGGAGACGATCCCGACCCGGCCTACGTCGCGCAGCTGCTCGACGCGCTCGAACCCGACGAGGAGGTGCTGTTCGCCTGCGGCTGGCCGGACAACGGAGAGAAGTGGGGCCCGGTCGCGCAGCTCACGGTCACCTCGCGCAGGATCCTCGACCAGCGCACGCACGGGGCCGGCGTGAGCGCGCCGATCCGCGAGATCGCGCTGCGCAACGTCCTGGACGTCGTCGAGCGCGGCCGGGGTGGCGGGGTGCTGTTCACGACGCATGCGCTCGTCGTCGACCTCTGCGACGGGCGGTCGCTGGAGTGGGAGTGGCTGACCAATCATCAGGTCGAGCCGGCTGCCGAGGCGATCCGCGCGGCCCGCGACGCGCGTGCCGATGACTGAACACCCCGAATTTCGTTCGACCGCCGGTCCAACAGCCGCCTCGCAGCTTTGGACTCGCGTCGGATGGATCGTGCGCGCCGTCGCCCTACCTTGAGATCAGCACCGTCGGCGGTCCGGCCCGTCGCCGGCGGCGACGGGCGGCACGTGCTCTCCTCCCACGTGAGCCGCTCAGTGCG
>JALZJA010000304.1 GCA_030860005.1 Actinomycetota bacterium | reverse complement strand
CCAGCCCTCCACCGGCGTACCCGTTGCCGGTGTCGAGCCTACGTCGCTCCGGGCCTCGTCCATCGTCCTCTCCCTCGAAATGGAGGGGGGACTTTCACCTGATAAGTCCTGGGGGGACTTTCACATGATTACTGACAGGATCACCTTCTTCAGCGCGAGTTGGACCGGCACGCCGTCGTCGGCCGCGGCCACGAGGAACTCGCGGGCGAACCCGCGATCGCACAGGTCCTCGGCGAGCCCGAATTTCCGCTCCCTGCTTCTGCCACTCGCGAGCGGCGTTTGCCGACGGTTTCTGGCCATGGTCATGCCACCTTCCTGCCGCGTGCCGGCTTTACGACGAGCCGCACGGTGATGCCTAGTACTACTTTGTCAGATCTGCTGATTGGTTGAGCAAAGCGGCCTGGTATGAACACTTTGCCCTTGTACTTTTGGCACCGCTTTTGTACGCTGCCGAGCAGTGCTGTCGCGGTTGCCGCGCAACGCGCCGGTGTGGCTCGATCGGCTGAGCCAGTGGCTCGAGCCGTTCGAGGTCTGCTTCACACACGTGGCGCAGCGGGGCGCGTTTCGGCGGTACCTGCTCGGATTGCTGAGCGACAGTCGGCGCAAGTCGATGAGCGCGATGCTCGAGCGGGTCAGCGATCCGGGCACCTATCAAGCGTTTCAGCACTTCATCACCCATGCACCCTGGAACGCCGAGCGCGTGTGGCGTCAGCTGCGGGCGGTGATCCCCGAGCGCAGCGGCGTCCTGATTCTCGACGGGACCAGTTTCCCCAAGCAGGGCCGCCGTTCGGTCGCCGTTGCGCGGCAGTATTGCGGCACGCTGGGCAAGGTCGCCAACTGCCAGGTGGCCGTGACGGCGGCGCTCTGGACCGGCGTGCGCGCGTGGATGCTGGGCGCGGCCCTGTATGTGCCCGAGGCCTGGCTGACCCCCGAGGCGCGGGAACGCGCCCGGATTCCCAAGGCGATCCGCTTTCAAGAGAAATGGCGCCTGGCCCTGACGCTGCTGCGACAGATCCGCGCGGCCGGCTTCGACGTGACCGCCGTGCTGGGCGACGCCGAATTCGGCGACAACGCCACGCTTCGCCGCGCCTTGCATCGGCTGAACCTGCCCTACGCGCTCGGCATCTCGTCGACGATCACGGTGTTTCGCGGGACCCCGCAGACGGCCGTGCCGCCGCGGAAACCCGGCCGCAGTCGTCCGCCCTCGCGACTCCAGCTCACCGACCGCAGTCAGCCCGAGGCCGTGCGGGCCATCGCTGCCGGACTGCCGGGACGCGCGTGGCGTCGTGTGTCCTGGCGCAACGGCACGAATCGGCCGTGGGCGGCGCACTTCGCTGCGCTGCGGGTCACCCCGGCGCACGACTGGCGCGCACGACGTCTCGCGCCCGAGGTCTGGCTGCTCTTCGAGCGCGATCTCGGGAGTACGCCACGCGTCAAAGCGTCTCTCGTCGACCTGCCCGCCACCGCCTCGCTGCCGTCCTTGGTCCGTTTGGCGCACCAGCGATGGGCGATCGAGCAGCAATACCTGGAGCTGAAAGACGAGCTCGGGCTCGATCACTTCGAGGGGCGTTCGTTTGTCGGCTGGCATCGGCATGTCGTGCTGACCGCCTTGGCCTACACCTGGCTGCAGGACACCCGACGACGCGCCGGTGCGCACGTGCCGTCGCTACCCGTGGCCCGCGCCGTCATCACCGAAATTCTCACGGCGCATTTCTTCGTCACGCGCCCGCACTATCTGCGCACCATGCAGAAACTCGCCGAAATCAACCTGCGAATCTAACAAAGTAGTACTAGTGTCCTGAGTCAGAGATTCGTTGACAATATCTTGCGACGCTCTCGAGGATATCGTCAGCGGTCTTCGTCCAGACGAACGGTTTCGGAGAGGCATTGGTGAGCGTCAGATACTCGCGGATGGCGCCCTCGAGCGCGCGGGTGCTGCGATGTGCCCCCCGCTTGATCTGCTTCTCCGTCAACAGCGCAAACCAGCGCTCGACGAGGTTGCGCCAGGACGCGCTGGTCGGCGTGAAGTGCAGGTGAAAGCGCGGGTGCCTGACGAACCAGCGCTGAATACGTGGCGTCTTGTGCGTGCCGTAGTTGTCGAGGATCAGGTGGATGTCCAGATCGGGCGGCACCGTCGCGTCGATGGTCTGCAAGAACTGATGGAATTCGGCACTACGATGCCGCCGATGACATTCGCCAATCACCGTGCCGGTGGCGACATCCAGGGCGGCAAAGAGCGACGGGGTGCCGTGGCGTCGGTAGTCGTGCGTGCGGCGCTCTGCCTGGCCCACCTGGAGCGGCAGGGTGGGCGCGGTCCGATCCAGGGCTTGGATCTGGCTCTTCTCGTCGACGCAGAGCACCAGCGCCCGATCCGGCGGGTGCAGGTACAGGCCGACGATGTCGCGGACCTTCTCAATGAACAGCGGATCCTTCGACAACTTGAAGGTCTCGACGCGATGGGGCTGCAAGGCAAACGCGCGCCAGATGCGACTCACCGCCGACTGGCTCACGCCCGCCGCTTTCGCCATCGATCGCGTACTCCAGTGCGTGGCATCCCGCGGCGTCGATTCCAACGTCGTCGTGATCACGTGCTCGACCTGCGCATCGCTGATCTGGCGCGGCACGCCCGGGCGCGGTTCATCGAGCAATCCCTGCAGGCCATCGCGCACAAAGCGCGCGCGCCACTTGCCGACCGTCGGCTTGGTGACCCGCAGCTCACGCGCGGTGACGGTGTTGGAGTGACCGGTGGCGGCGCGCAAGATGATCCGCGCGCGCAAGGCCAACGCCTGCGCGGTGGTGCGTCGTCGCGTCCACTGCTCGAGGGTGCTCCGGTCGCCGCGTGTCAGTACCAGCGGTGTCAAGGGTCGGCCCGTGCGCATCGGCGTG
>JALZJA010000375.1 GCA_030860005.1 Actinomycetota bacterium | reverse complement strand
GATCGTGGACCCGCGCTGGTGCGAGCCGCTCGATCCGGTGGCGCTGAGCGACGCGCTCGAAGGGCGGCGCGTCGAGCGCCTCGACCGGCGCGGCAAGTACCTCATCTGGGAGGCCGAGGACGAGGTCTTCGTGCTCATGCACCTTCGGATGACCGGCACGGTCCTCTACGACGCGCCGCGAGATCAGCCGTACGTGCGCGTGCGCCTGGAGCTCGACGATGGCCACGTGCTCAGCTTCTGCGACCCGCGGCGCTTTGGCACCGGCGAGCTCGCGCTCGGTCGTCCCGCGCTGGACGCGTTCCTCGACGCCCGCCTTGGCGTCGAGCCGCTCGGCCCAGAGTTCACGAGCGACGCGCTGTTTCGCGCGACCCGCGGACGGCGCGCGCCGATCAAGGCGTTCCTGCTCGACCAGCGCCGCATCGCGGGCGTCGGGAACATCTACGCCAACGAGGCGCTGTTTCGCGCCCGCATCCACCCGCTGCGCGAGTCCGGGAAGCTCAAGCGCGTGCAGCTCGCCGCGTTGCACGACGCGGTCGTCGGGGCGCTCGGGTCGGGCCTCGTCGCCGGCGGTGCGTCGATCGACGACTTCCGCCATCCCGACGGCCTGAAGGGCGCCTTCCAGAACGAGTTTCTCGTGCACGGCCGCGCGGGCGAGCCGTGCCCGGTCTGCGGCAACACGGTCGTGAAGTTCGTCGCCGCCGGCCGCGGCACGTACGCGTGCGAGACGTGCCAGGTCAAGCCGCGGAGGCGGCGCCGGCACGAGGGGTGACGCCGTTTGGTCAGCCGGGACGGATCGGGGACGTCAGGCCGCGAGCAGGTCCGCCAGCTGGCCGGACTCGTCGGCTGCGACGGTCTCCTTGTAGCCACCAACGAGCGTCCCGTCGATGACGAGCTGGGGGAGGGTCAGCATGCCCGTGCGCTCGGCGAGCTCCTGGAGGCCGCGCGGGTCGCTGACGAGGTTGACCTCGCGGAACTCGACGTCGCGCGCCCGCAGGAGCATCTTCACGCGCGCGCAGAAGGAGCATGGCTCGGTCGTGTAGACGACGATGTCTCTCATGCTTCACCGAGTGTAGTAATCGCTCGCGGCGTCTCTCAGTCAACGAGCAGGTCGGCGAGCATGCCGGACTGATCGGCGCCGAGCGTCTCCTGGTAGCCGCCGAGCAGCATGCTGCCGATGAAGACCTGCGGCAGCGTCTTCATGCCGCTGCGCTCCTCGAGCTCGCGGTGCTCCTCGGAGGCCTCGTCGATCATGATCTTCTCGTAGGGGATCTCGCGCGCGTTGAGCAGGTTCTCGACCGATTGACACGTGGTGCACATCTCGCTGCTGTAGACCGTCACCGCCCGCATGCTCAGTCCTCCAGGAGCTCGGCCAGCATTCCCGATTGGTCGGCGGCGAAGATGGCCTCGTTCGAGCCGAGCGGGATCACCCCTATGAAGGCCTGCGGAAGCTTCATCGAACCGGTGCGCTCACCGAGCTCCTTGTGCTCGTCGGAGTCGGGCGTGAGCTGGATCTCCTCGTACGGGATCTCGCGCGAGTCCAGCAGGTACTTGACCGCAGCGCTGAACTTGCAGTCCTCTTTGGTGTAGACCTTGACCGTTCTCATGCGCTCATTCTAATGCCCGGTTCTCTGAAGACCGAAGCGCTCGTCCTGCGCTCGATGCGCTTCGGCGAGGCCGATCGGATCCTGCATCTGTACACGCCGCACCGCGGCCGGATCGGCGCGATCGCCAAGGGAGTGCGGCGCACGAAGAGCCGCTTCGGCGGCCGGCTCGAACCGTTCTTTCGCCTGCAACTGGTCCTGTATGAGGGTCGCAGCGAGCTGCTCACGGTGACGAGTGCCGAGACCGTCAACGGTTACCGCAAGCTGCGCGAGGATGGGGCGGCGCTCGACAGCGCGGCGCGCGCCTGCGACGCGGTGACGCGGCTGTTCGACACGCCCGAGCCGCATCCTGGCGTGTTCGCACTGCTGTGCAACGAGCTCGCGCTGCTCGATGCCGGCGGGAACGCAGATCGCTCGCACGCGACGCACGCCAACCAGCTCGCGTTTCGCCTCAAGCTCCTGCTCGCCGCCGGGCTCGCCCCGCAGCTCGCGGCCTGCGCCTCCTGCGGGGAGCGCGACCACCTGGTCGCGTTCTCCGGCGCGCACGGGGGGGTCGTCTGCACCGGCTGCGAGGCAGGCGCGTTCGCCATGGACGCCGCCGCCCACGCGTTCATGGTCGCCGCCCTCGGCGCCTCGCTCGCGCAGGCACCCGGGGCTCCGCCGCGGATCCTCAAGCAGGTCGAGCGCGCGATCAGCGAGACCGTCGATCATCACGGTGCCGGCCGCCTGCGGGCCGCTTGGGCGGGGTGACACGGGCCTAGGTGTGCGATGCACCTAGGCGCCGGACGTGTGCTCGTGGTATTGATCTCGCCTCATGCGACTCCAAGGGCATCTGTCCCGTCAACAGCTGCCCTCGATGGGACGGCTGCTCCTCGGCATCGCTGCTGTCGGCGCGTTGTCGTCGGCGGCCGCGCAAGCGCAGGCTCCCGTCCCCGAGCACCGGGTCTTCGAGCTGCCCGCTCCGGTGGCTCAGGCGAACGCGACCTTCGGCGAGCGCATCCGGGCACTCGGGGACGTCAACGGCGACGGCGCCCGCGACCTGCTGGTCGGGACCCCGAACTACGACAGTGATG
>JALZJA010000302.1 GCA_030860005.1 Actinomycetota bacterium | reverse complement strand
GCCGCCTTCGCCGCGGCGATGCGCGCGCACGACTACAAGGTCACGAACCTCGACGGCGTCGAGCCACTCGAGGAAGCGGGCGCCAATGTCCACGCGCTCTGCGAGCCGGCGTAGCGCGCGCTAGTGGTTTGCGTCTGACTCAAAGCCACAGATCCGGGGTTTGATTAGCCCGGATCTGGCAGGCTCTTCGGCTCGTCGAGGAGGAGCCGGAAGTGACCGAGCAAGGACCACAGAATGGGGGCGGTCGTCGTAAGCGGTTTCTGTCGCCGTCGCAGAAGTATGAGATCTGGATCGGCCTGCTGCGTGGCGAGAGCACGATCCGCGAGGCCGCCGACCGAGCCGGCGTCGATCGCTCGACGGTCATGAAGCTGCGCACGGTCGCCAAACAGGGCGCGCTCGAAGCGTTGGCCGCGTCGCGGCCCGGCGTCAAGGCGGGCGGCGTCGACCGCGAGCTGGCCGAAGCGCGAGCCGAGATCGCCAGGCTCTCGGAGGCGCTGAAGGAGATGGGCGTCAGGTTGATGCTGGCCGAGGGAAAAGGGCGTTGGGACTGAGTGGCCCGGTCCCGCGCCGCGTCGACGCGGCCACCAAGGCCAGCTTGCTGACGCTCATCGACCAAGCGACCGCTGCCGGTTGGGAGCATCGCCGCGCCTGCGGCTACCTCGAGCTCGCCGAGTCGCGGGCGTGGCGCTGGTATGAGCGTCGCGAAGCCGGGCGCCTTGAGGACCGCTCGGCCGGCGGCAACGCTGTGCATGGCCTGCTCGCCGACGAGCGCGACGCGATCATCACGCTGTTCGACACCTGGGGCGAGACGGATCGCTCGCATCGCAAGCTCGCGCACCGCGGCTCCTACCAACAGCTGGTGTGGGTGTCGCCGGCCACCGTCCGGCGCGTTCTCGCTGCAAACGGCCTTGTTCTCCGTCGCCCGCGCAGAGCGGGCCGCTCGGAGCGCCGACCGTTCCCGGAGTGGGCGACCTATACCAAGCACTCGATCTGGATCTACGACACGACGCACTTCGCCCGCTGCCCGCGGGTCGCGGTGATCACGATCATGGACCTCGTCACACGCAAGTGGATCTGCGAAATCATCTCTGGCGAGGAGACCAGCACCCAGGTCCAGGTCGCGTTCTGCGACGCCTTGGAGCTCGAGGGCCTGCACGAGCTCGTCGCCGCCCACCAGGACAGCGTCGCCGACCCGCTCTCCCTCAGTGATGATGTTCGCCGGCCGATCCTCTTGGCCGTCAGCGACAACGGGCCGCAGATGACCTCCGGATCCACGCGGGAGTTCATGGCGATGTGCGCCATCGCCCAGCACTTCGGCCGACCAGGCACCCCGACCGACCAGGCCTGGATCGAGAGCCTGTTCAGCCACATCAAGGCCGACTGGCCACACCTCGACGCGATCACCGACCCCGCCGTACTCAGGGCCGAGCTCGCCATCGTCCGCGTCGAGTACAACACCGTGCGCCTGCATGCCGGCATCGGCTACGTCACGCCCGATGACGAGCACGAAGGCCGCGGCCCACAGATCCGCCGCGCGCGCCGCGTCGGCCTCATGCGTGCCCGCCGCCAACGCATCGCGTACCATCGCCAGCAGCGCCATCAACGCCAACCGCCGCAGACCCGCTGATGCGGGCTAATCAACTCCGCGATCTGTGGCTTTGAGTCAGACACACGTCACTAGTCCCGTTTTCCGCGGTTGTGCGCGTGTGGGGGGCGGGATTTGTGAGGCTGGGCCTGGGGTTTGGTGGTGGCACGGCTCGGGTGGGCTGGTCGTGTTGTGGCAACTCTGGCGGTAGGCTGCGTGCTGTTCCGTCTGCTGGGACGGTTAGCGTTGTGGCAACATGTTCGTCAAGGAGACCACGGTCAAACGGGGCACGCGCTCGTATACGTACCTTCAAATGGTCGAGGGGTATCGCGACGAGCGGGGCCGCGTGCGTCATCGTGTTGTGGCAAACCTTGGTCGCAAGGATGGGCTGAAGGAGTCGGGCCAGTTGGAGGCGCTGGCGGGCTCGTTCGCCAGGCTGGACCCGCCGCTTGTGGGCGTGCGCCGCGAGGTCGGGCCGTTGCTGTTGGTCCGGCATTTCCTGCAGCAGCTCGAGTTGGTCGCCACGATCGACGGCGCGTTGGCGCGCAGCGCGCGCTCGCAGCTGTCGGTCGGCGAGGTCGTCGCGGCACTGATCGCCAGCCGGCTGTGCTCGCCCTCGCCGCTGTATGACATCGCCGGCTGGGCGTCGGGCGCGGCGGTCCACGAGCTCTTGGGTGTCCCGGCCGCGCTGCTCAACGACGACCGTCTGGGCCGCGCGCTGGAGATCTTCGCGGTGCATGCTGAGGGCGTGCGCGGGCTGATCGCCGCCAAGGCGATCGAGCGCTTCGGCCTGGACGCCGGCCGTCTGCACGTCGATCTGACGACGATCTGTGTGACCGGCGCCTATGAGCATTCCGCATTGGTCGCCAAGGGCTGGGGCCCGGACCGGCGCGTGACGCGCCAGGTCCGCGCGCTGCAGGCCTCAACGCCCGATGGCGTCTCTGTGTACCTGCGCCCGGACCCGGGCAACGCGGCCGAGCTGACCTTGGTCGGCGCCGCCTTGGAACGGCTGCTGGCGCTCTCGCGGCCGGGGATGCTGATGGTCTGCGACTCCGTGCTCGGCCAGCCCAAGACGCTGTGCGAGATCGACCGCGCCGGCCTTCAGTTCGTCGCGCCGCTGCGCGCCAGCACCGGGTTCAAAGAACGCTACCTCGCCGAGCTGGGACCCGCACGGCTGCGGGCGCTGAGCTACATCGCCGAGCGCGAGCGCGGCCTGCCCGCGGCGCAGCGCACCCGCTACCGCGGCGCGCTGGCGCCCTGGGAGCTCAAAGACCCGCAGACCGGAAGGCTGCGCCGCTTGCGCGTGGCGTTCATCCACTCATCCGAAGAGGCGCACGAGGTCGCCGCCGCGCGCGAGCGCGCACTGACCAAGGCCGAGGAGCAACTGGCGCGCGTCACGCGCGGGCTCGGCGGGCGCTACTACAAGACCACGGCGCAGGTCGAGCGCCGCGTCGGACAGATCATCGCCTCGAACATCACCGGACTGATCAGCGCCCGCGTCACCACACGCTCGGGCAAGCCGACACTCACATACGCGCGCGATCACGCCGCGATCAAACAGGCCGCAGCGACCGACGGCATCTACGCGCTGGCCACCAACCTCCCAGGACGCCTGAGCGCCAACCGCGTGCTCGAGCTCTACAAGGCACAGCAGATCGTCGAGCGCCGCCACCGCGATCTCAAACAGACGCTCAAGGTCCGCCCGATCTTCCTGCACAACGACGACCGCATCCACGCGCTGATCAGCACCGTCGGGATCGCGCTGCTGATCTTCGGGCTCATCGAATCACAGGCCCGCCGCGCGCTCGGCGAGACCGAGCAGCTCCCCGGCCTGCTGCCCGAACGCCGCGCCGCCAAGCCCACCGGCCGCAACATCCTCGCCGCCTTCCAAGGCCTCGGCCTCACCTACACCCAACACGGCATCGCGCTGGACCGACTCACCCACACCCAACAGCGCATCCTCGAACTGCTCCACATCCAACCGCCCTGGCCCCAAACAAGCAGCAGCAGCCTAACCGCCGCCAACCGCGGAAAACGGGGCTAGTGGGTCGCCCAGGAACGTTGTGCGTGAAACCCCGGATGCCGGCGCCGCCAGCCAAGGACGCAGGATCGAAGGTGGGGCCGTGCCACATCGAGATCCGAGGACGCCGCCCTGGCGGTGATCGGCGCCCGAGGTTTCGGGTGCAACGTTCGTGGGTGGCCCACTAGGGAAGATCCACGCGCGTGAGCGGGATGACCGGGCACGCCGGTTCATCCGTCGAGCGCTTGAACTCTTCCAACGCGGCCTCGCCCCGACGGCCAAAGCCTTTCAGCACCTGCTCGTAGTAAGCCAAGCTGATCACGGCGCGGCCCTCGCGGCTCCCGCTCGCGAACCGCTGCAGCGCATCGCGGCGCCCGACGAACGCGTAGACCTGTCCACCGATGTCCTCGCGCATCATGGCCGTGACGTCGCATCGCGAGTAGTTGCGCTCTCGCAGCTCGAGCTCCGCAAGCGTCGCGTCGCTGACCGGGACGGCGATCCCGTTCACAGCGCTGCTGGCATCGGGCTCGATGTTGAGAAACGTCACGAACACATGCGGTCGCTCGCCGGTGTCCGGGTCCACGAAGTACTTGTAGCCCGGAAGATCGACGCTGTTGTCCATGGCGACAGTCCAGCGGCGGCGGTATCCATCGAGGCGGCACTCGATCTGCGCCTCCGGACCGTCGACGAGCGAGCCGTAGCCGAACACGAAGGCCATGCGCAACGCATACCAGCTGCACACCGCGCGGTGGTAGCGTCGCCGGATGGGAATCGGGGGATGGCGCAGGCGGCGGCTCGCGCTTGCGCTTGCGGGGCTCGGCGCTGTCGCCGTCGTCCTCGTGCTCGTCCTCAGGTCGGGATCGCCGCCCGAGCGCAAGGACGCCAAGGCCACGGCGCCGGCGCAGAAGGCGTCGTTTGACTCCGAGGCTCCGGCGACGGCGCCGGCGCACTGGCTGCCGCCCGAGGACTGGGTCTACAACCATTGGCTGCCGTACGACGAGGGGCGTCTGTACGAGCTGCTCGGCGTCACCCGCGGCGAGATCTGGCGCCAGCTGCGCGACGACCGCCACAACCTCGCGCAGCTCGCGGCGCGCAACGGCTGGCCCGATCCGACGAAGCTCGCCGCGGCGCTCGTCGCGCCGCGCGCCGGCGAGGTCAGCTC